>JAFLCT010000039.1 GCA_017302335.1 Caulobacterales bacterium
CGTCGCGGCGCGCGCGGTCAACCGCCGCGCCACCGGCCCGAGGCGCCGCCCCCGGCCGATCCACATTAACGTCTCGTAACTGTCACCTGGGTCCGGCGCTGATAGGGTGCGGCCCGCATCATCCAGAAACGGACTCGCCGCCATGAAACGTCTCGCCCTGATCGGCGCCTCGATCCTCGCCCTGTCCACCGCCGCCCCGGCCCTGGCCCATGACGCCGCGATGGGCGCCGCCATCACGCCGCCACCGCTGCAATTCACCCACCGCGAACTGGCGAACGGCCTGGATGTCTACGCCATGCCGAACCCCTCGGCGGGCACGGTGACCATCCAGATGTGGTACAACGTCGGCGGCAAGGACGACCCCCAGGGCCGGTCGGGCTTCGCCCACCTGTTCGAACACATCCTGTCGCGCAAGACGACCAATCTGCCCTACGGCATGATCTCGACCATGGTCGAGAACGCCGGCGGCAGCCGCAACGCCTCGACCGGCCAGGACTTCACCAACTACTACGAGACCGTGCCGCCCCAGTATCTGGAGCGGATGCTGTGGGCGCACGCCGAACGCATGGCCGAGCCGGTGGTCGATGAAGCCGTGTTCCAGGCTGAGCGTTCGATCGTGAAGGAAGAACTGCGCCAGCGCGTCCTGGCTCCGCCCTACGGCCGCTTCCAGCGCTTCGTCATCGGCGACAACAGCTTCGACAACTCCATCTACCGGCGTAGCGTGATCGGCTCGATCGAAGAGCTGGATTCGGCCGTCATCGACGACGCCCGCGCCTTCCATGAAGCCTATTACCGCCCGGCCCAGGCGACCCTGATCGTCTCGGGCAATTTCGATCCGGCGGAGCTGGATCGACTGGTCGATCAGTATTTCGGCGGCATCCGCAACCCGGATCGGCCGGTGCCGGTGTTCGAACGCCCGGTCGAGGCGCCGCGCACGGGACCGCGCCACGTCACGGCCTATGCGCCGAACGTGCCCCTGCCGGCCGTCGGCGCCCTTTATCCCGGCGTCGCGGCCGACGATCCCGACAACGCCGCCCTGGACGTGTTGTCGGCCATCATGAGCCGGGGCCAAAGCTCGCGCCTGTATCAGTCGCTGGTCTATCGCCAGCAACTGGCGACGAACGCCAGCTTCGGCGTCGATTCCATGGAGGAGGACGGCTCGATCGACGTCACCGCCGTGGCCGCCGCGGGCAAGGAACCGGCCGCCGTTCAGGCCGCTCTGGACGCCGAACTGACCCGCGTTCGCGATGAACCGGTGACCCCGGCCGAACTGGCCGAGGCCAAGACCGAACTGCTGGCCCAGGACCTGCGCTCGCGTGAGACGCCGGACGGCCGCGCCTTCCTGTTGGGTCAGGCGCTGGTGTCGGAAAACAACCCCAATGCGCCGGACGAACGGGTCGCCGCCATCCAGCGGGTCACCGCCGCCGACGTGCAGCGCGTGGCTCGGCGTTTCCTGAACGACACCGTCCGCGTCACCGTCGAATATCGCGACGAGAGCCAGCGGCCCGCCGATGTCGCCGAGGACAGTTGGCGCAATCCGGCCCCCGTGCCGACCTATCTGACCGTGCCGCCGGCGATCCTGCCGCCCAATGAACTGTTGCCGGAAGATCAGCGCATGGCGCCGCCGCCGCTGGGTCAGGCGCGGGCGATCCAGGCGCCGACGATCGCCGAGCGCACCCTGCCGAACGGTCTGCGCGTCATCGTCGCCAAGTCGACCGCATTGCCGATCATGAGCGCGCAACTGGTGATCAACGGCGGCGCCTCGGCCGATCCGGCCGATCGCCCCGGCCTGGCCGATTTCACCACCGGTCTGGCGCGTCGCGGCGCGGCCGGTCAGACCGCCCCCCAGATCGCCGCACGGCTGGAGGCCATGGGCGCCCAGGTGTTCGGCGGCGCCGGTCCCGATGCGGTCACCGTGTCGGCCTCGGCCCCGATCGCCTCGGCCGACGCCCTGGGCGGCCTGTTGGCCGACATGATCGAACGCCCCGACTTCGCGCCCGCCGAGCTGGAGCGGTCGCGCACCCAGGCGACCAACGGCCTGCGGGTCGCCATGCGCGATCCGGCCTATCTGGCCGACGCCGTGCTTCAGCGCGTGGCCTTCGGCGCGGCCCCCTATGGCGCGCCGTCCAGCGGCACCCAGGCGTCTCTGGCGGCCATCACCCGAGACGAAGTTCAGGCCTATCACGACCGCTGGTGGCGGCCGGACAACGCCACCCTGATCATCACCGGCGGCATGGACGCCGAGGCGGCCTTCGCCTTCGCCCAAACCACCTTCGGCGCCTGGGACAAGCCCGCCGAGGCCCTACCGACCGTCACCGGCCGCGCCGGGTCGGGCGAGGCGCCGCGCATCGTGGTCATCGACCTGCCGGGCGCCGGTCAGGCCGCCATCGCCGCCGGGGTTCGCGCGCCGCGCCGCACCGAGGCGGACTTCTATCCCTTGTCCGTGGCCAACGCCGTGATCGGCGGCGGTCAGGGCGGCTTCCTGTTCCATGAGATCCGTAGTCTGCGCGGTCTCAGCTACGGCGCCCGCTCCAGCCTGGGTTCGCGCGCCGACCACGCCCTGCTGGCCGCCGCCACCCAGACCAAGAACGAAAGCGCGGCCGAGGTGGTGGATCTGGTCCTGACCCAGTTCGACCGGCTGAAGACCGAGGCCGTCACCGAGGTCCGTGTCGGCGAACGCGAGACCTTCGTCACCGGCAACTATCTGCGGGCGCTGGAGACGACGGGCGGCCTGGGGGGGGTCCTGGCGAGCACGGTCCAGCAGGGTCTGCCCCTGTCCGACGTCGCCGCCTACCCGGAACGGATCGCCGCCACCGATGCGGCCAGTCTGCGCCAGGCGGTGATCGACCACGTCGGCTCGGACAAGGCCTATGTGGTGGTGGTCGGCGACGCCTCGCAGTTCCTGGACGCCTTGCGCGCCGCCCACCCGCAGGTGCAGGTGATCCGCGCCGCCGACCTGGACCTGGCCAGCCCCGGCCTGGTTCGACCCTGACGACGGCGACGGGGACGGTTCGCCGTCCCCGGCGGCCTATCGGGCGCGGAAGGCCCGCACGGCCTCGACGGCCGACCCCACCGAGTCCTCGATGGCGGCCCAGTCGCGGGCCTTGACCGCCCCGTCGGTGATCAGCCTGGACCCCATGCCGGCGGCGACGATGCCGCTGCCGAACCATTTGGCGATCGAGGCCGCGTCGGGTTCGACCCCGCCTGTCGGCATGATCTTGGTCCACGGCATCGGTCCCAGGATCGCCTTGACGAAGTCCGGCCCGCCGACGCTGGCGCCGGGAAACAGTTTCACGATCTCGCAGCCCAGCTCATGCGCCCGGCCGATCTCGGTGACCGAGCCGCAGCCGGGGAAGTAGGCGGTCATGCGCCGATTGCAGACCCGCGCCACCTCTTCCACCAGACACGGGCTGACCACGAAGCGCGCGCCCCGGTTCAGGAACAGCGACGCCGTGCCCGCGTCGACCACCGAGCCGATGCCCAGGACGATCTCGGGGTCGGTGCGTTGCAGTTCGCGCGCGATCTCGCCGAACAGGTCGCAGGCGAAGTCGCCGCGATTGGTGAACTCCACCACCGGCGCCCCGCCGCGCGCGCAGGCGCGGATGACGTTCAGACAGACTTCCGGGTCCGGGTGATAGAAGACCGGCGCGATCCCCTGGGTCTCCAGGGCGGTCAGGACGGTCAGGCGGTCGTGGGGCATATCTCTTATCCCGCTCGTCCCGGCGAAAGCCGGGACCCAATTCTATGGGCGATCAGACGAACCGATGCGCGCCCCATGCTTATCCCACACGCTCGGCATCACGAAAGCGCCGCGTGTCGGCTTTCACGGGGATGGGCGGAACGAATTGTTTCGGCAGAGGTCCACGATCCGCTTCACCATGGCGCTGTCCGTGTCGAACAGCGGGTCCAGCACGGTGAAATGGTTCAGGCCCGGCAGAGCCTCGAACCGCGTCTCGACGCCTTGGGCGCCCCAGACCTCGGCCATGTCGCGGCTCTGGCGGAGGAACTCGGCGCTCTCGTCGCCGCCGACCAAGCAGTCCAGCACCGTGCCGCCGGGCGTGGACCCGTTCGGCGCGGGCCAGCGCAGGATATTCAGCGCGCGCGCCTCCAGCACATCCAGCCTGAGCGCTGTGTTCAGCGGGGTCTCGATCAGCGGCTCCGGGTCGAACACGCCCGAGATCGCCATGGCGGCGCAGGCCCGGCCCTCGCTCAGCATGGCCGCCGCCATGTGGCCGCCCGCCGAATGGCCGAAGACCAGCGGACGTCGCCCGTTCCGGGCGCAGATCATCTCCATCGCCCGGCGCATCTGGCCGACGATGTCGCCGATGCGGACGGCGGGGACCAGGTCATAGCTGGGGATCGCCACGCTGATCCCATGCGCCAGAAAGGCGGGCGCGACGCCGCTGAACCAATCCTTGTCCAGCGCCTGCCAGTAGCCGCCGTGGATGAAGACCGCGACCGGCGCGTCGGGTCCCGCTTCGAACAGGTCCAAGACCTCGCGGACGCCCGGTCCATAGGCGATCTCGACCGGCGGATGGGCCGCGCGCGCCGCCTCGGCCCGGTCGCGCCACATCGCCATGACGGCCGGATGATCGGGCACGCGGGCGCGGTTGTCGTACTCGGCCTTCAGATCGACCTTACCCGCCACGCATCCATCCGCTAGACAGCCTTCACGACCGCCGGAAGGACCCGCCGCCATGATGACCGCCATCTTCGTCTTCATCAAATGCGAGTTGGGCCACGCCAATGACGTGGCGGCCGACATCGTCGACAATGTCGAACACGTGTCCGAATGCTATTCGACCTCGGGCCAGTACGATCTGCTGGCCAAGTTCAACCTGCCCAGGGACATGGACATCGGCACCTTCGTGACCAAGTCGGTCCAGACCCGGCCGCACGTCCGCGACACCTTCACCGTCATCACCTTCTCGCCGTTCACGCCCAGCCGCTGATCGGCCGGGCGCGGTCGTGGCGCCATGTGAAATCCCTGCTAGGCTTTCGCCCATGAACGAGCTGGACGACTTCCGCGCCGAAACCCGCGCCTGGCTGGAGGCGAACTGTCCCCCCGAGTGCCGCGGTCCGGCCGAGGAGGACGCCGCCATCTGGGGCGGCCGCAACGCCGTCTTCAAGACCCCGGCCCACAGGCTCTGGCTCGACCGCATGGCCGCGCGCGGCTGGACCGCGCCCGAATGGCCGGTCGAATACGGCGGCGGCGGCCTGTCGCGCGAACAGGCCAAGGTGCTGGCGTCCGAACTGCGCCGCATCCAGGCCCAGTCGGCGTTGAACAGTTTCGGCGTCTGGATGCTGGGTCCGGCGCTTCTGGCCTTCGGGACCGAGGAGCAGAAACAGCGTTTCCTGCCCGAGATCGTGCGCGGCGAGATTCGTTGGTGCCAGGGCTATTCCGAACCCGGCGCGGGGTCCGATCTGGCCGCCGTCCAGACCCGGGCGGAGGACCGCGGCGACCACTGGATCGTCAACGGTCAGAAGATCTGGACCAGTTATGCCGACAAGGCCGACTGGATCTTCTGTCTGGTGCGCACCGATCCCGAGGCGCCCAAACATCTGGGCATCAGCTTTGTCCTGTTCGACATGGCGACGCCGGGCGTGACGACGCGGCCCATCACCCTGATCAGCGGCAAGTCGCCCTTCTGCGAGACCTTCTTCGACGACGTGCGGGTGGAGAAGGAAAACCTGGTCGGAACGCTGAACCGCGGCTGGGACGTGGCCAAACATCTGCTGGCCCACGAACGCACCATGATCGGCGCCATGACCGCTGTCGGGGAAGGACGCCCGATCGGCCAGGTCGCGGCCGACCACATCGGCCTGGATGACGCCGGGCGGCTGGACGACCCCATGCTGCGCGCGCGCATCGCCGAGTTCGAGATCGACGCCGCCGCCTTCCGCCTGGCGATGGAGCGGGTCGGCGATCAGGTGAAGGCGAAACAGGCCCATCCGGCCATCGCCTCGATGTTGAAATACTACGGGTCCGAGTTGAACAAACGTCGCCACGAACTGCTGATGGCGGCGGGCGGCGTCGACGCCCTGGAATGGGAGGGCGAACGGTCGAACAACGGAACCCCCGCCCGCGACTGGTTGCGCACCAAGGCCAACTCCATCGAAGGCGGAACCTCGGAGGTGCAACTGAACATCATCGCCAAACATCTGCTCCAGTTGCCGGGAGCGTGAGCCGATGCCCCTGATCCTGACCGAAGAACAGACGATGATGCAGGAGGCCGCCGACGGCTTTCTGCGCGAAAACGCCCCCATCGCCCATCTGCGCGGCCTGCGCGACGGCCGCGACCCGGACGGCGTCTCGCGCGACCTGTGGCGGGCCTTTGGCGAGATGGGTTTCGCCGGGGTCCTGATTCCCGAGGCGTATGGCGGTCTGGGCCTGGGCGCCGTCGAGGCGGGCGTCATCGCCGAAAGCCTGGGACGCACCCTGACGCCGTCGCCCTTTCTCGGCACGGCGGTGCTGGCTGCGCGGACGTTGGCGGCGGGGTCCGAGGAGCAGCAGACCGAATGGCTGCCGCGCATGGCGGCGGGCGAGACCATCGTGTCGCTGGCTGTCGACGAGGGCGCCAAGCACCGGCCCGACCGGATCGCCGCGACCGCCGAGCGCCACGGCAACGGCTTTCGTCTGAACGGCGCCAAGGCCATGGTTCTGGACGGCCATGTCGCCGACGCCCTGATCGTGGCGGCGAAGACGGAAGAGGGGACGACCCTGTTCCTGGTCGATCCGAAGACGGCGGGGGTCGAGATCGAGCGCACCGTCATGGTCGACGCCCACAACGCCGCGCGCTTGACCCTGACGAATGTCGAGGTCGACGCTGACGCCGTGATCGGCCCGGTCGGCGGCGGGGACGCCGTCCTGGACGGCGTGCTGACCCTGGGTCGGGGCTGCGTCGCCTCGTCCCTGGTCGGGGCGGGGGATCAGGCCTTCCAGATCACGCTGGATTATCTGCGCACCCGCAAACAGTTCGGAAAACTGATCGGCGAATTCCAGGCGCTGCAACATCGCGCGGCGCATCTGTTCTCGGAACTTGAGATCGCGCGGGCCGCGACCCTGGCGGCGCTTCAGGCGATCGACGCCGGGCGCGAGGATGCGCCCCTGATCGCCTCGGTCGCCAAGGCCAAGGCCAGCCGGGTCGCCGAACTGGCGGTGCAGGAGGGCGTTCAGATGCACGGCGGCGTCGGCATGACCGACGAATTCGACATCGGCCTGTTCATGAAACGAGTGCGGGTGCTGAACGAACTGCTGGGCGATGCGGGTTTCCATCAAGAGCGGATGGCGCGGGCGCGCGGCTTCTGATCTTTCGCGATTGTTCCAGCGCAATCCCGACCCGGCGCAGGTGACGCTAGGCCGGTCGGCGGCTAAAACCTGCCGCAACGGGAGACGACGCACCATGACGACGCGAATCAATGCGCCTCTGTACCTGACGGGCTTCGGCAACCATTTCGCCAGCGAGGCCGCGCCGGGCGTCCTGCCGGAAGGCCGCAACTCGCCGCAGAAGACGCCGATGGGCCTGTACGCCGAACAGTTGTCGGGTACGGCCTTCACCGCGCCGCGAAGCGAAAACCGTCGGAGCTGGCTGTATCGTCTGCGGCCGACCGCACAGCACGGACCCTATGTGCCGTTCGCCCAGGGCGAGGTGCGCTCCGGCCCGTTCAACGAGACGCCGCCCAATCCCAACCGGATGCGCTGGGACCCCCTGCCCATGCCGCAGGCGCCGACCGACTGGGTCGAGGGACTGGTCACTTACGGCGGAAATGGCGACGCGGATTCGGGCGGCGGTTCGGGCATCCATATGTATGTCGCCAACCGGTCGATGGTCGATCGGGTGTTCTATTGCGCCGACGGCGAACTGCTGATCGTGCCGCAGCAGGGCGCGCACCGTTTCGTCACCGAGTTCGGCCTGATCGAGGCCGCGCCCGGCCACATCGTCGTCATCCCGCGCGGCGTTCGTTTCCGGGTCGAGGCGGATGAGCCGATCCGCGGCTATGTCTGCGAAAACTACGGCGCCGCCTTCCGCATCCCGGACCTGGGACCGATCGGGGCGAACGGCCTGGCCAATCCGCGCGACTTCGAAACGCCCGTCGCCTGGTTCGAGGATGCCGAGCGTTCCACCGAGTGCATCCAGAAATACGGCGGCAAGCTGTGGTCCGCCACCTTCGCCCACAGTCCCATGGACGTGGTGGCCTGGCACGGCAATCTGGTCCCCTATCGCTATGACACCGCGCGGTTCAACACCATCGGCACGGTCTCCTATGATCACCCGGATCCGTCGATCTTCACCGTCCTGACCAGTCCGTCGGACACCCCCGGCACGGCCAATATCGACTTCGTCATCTTCCCGCCGCGCTGGATGGTGGCCGAGGACACCTTCCGTCCGCCGTGGTTCCACCGGAACGTCATGAGCGAATTCATGGGCCTGGTGTATGGCGAATACGACGCCAAGGCGGGCGGCTTCGCCCCCGGCGGCGCCAGCCTACACAACCGCATGAGCGGCCATGGCCCGGACAAGGCCAGCTATGAGGGCGCGATCAAGGCCGAGCTGAAGCCGGTCAAGATCGAAAACACCCTAGCCTTCATGTTCGAGACCCGGATGCCCATCCGCACCACCGCCTGGGCCGAGGGAGCGCCGACCATGCAACTGGACTATGACGACGTCTGGGGCGGCTTCGACAAGGGCCGGGTGTCCTGATGCGCGCGCTGGGCGCCGTCCTGGCCTTGACGCTGGCGTCCTGCGCGCCTGCGCCGGTTCAGGACGGAGCGCCCGGCGCGATCCAGAGCCTGTCGCCGTCCGCCTGCGCCGCGCGCGGCGGGACCATGACGCCAGTCGGGCGGATGCAGACGATGCAGTGCGTCGTGACCTACGCCGATGCGGGCAAGGCGTGCACGGACGGCGCGCAATGCCAGGGCGACTGCCGCGCCGATCCCGCCGTCACCCTGCGCGAAGGCCAGTCCGCGCGCGGCGTGTGCCAGGCGACCAGCAACCGCTTCGGCTGTTTCACCACCATCAAAGGCGGCAAGGCCGAGGCGACGCTCTGCATCGACTGAGTTGCGCATCCGGCGGCGATGCGGGATCGTTCCTGTCTCATGACCCTGCCTGAGATCGCCGCCCTGTTGGGCGTGAACCTGCTGCTGATCGTCGTCGTCATGACGGCGCTTTGGACCCTGGCCGTGCGTCTGAAGGACGTCAGCTTCATCGACGCCGTCTGGCCCATGGCCATGCTGTTGCTGGCCTTGGCGACATGGCCGCGCACGGACGGCGATCCCGTGCGCAAGGGGTTGCTGTTGTGGCTGGTCGCCATCTGGGCGCTGCGGCTGGGTTGGCACCTGTTCCGCCGCTGGCGGGCGCATGGGGCGGACGGCCGCTATGTCGATCTGATCGAACGGACGAAGACGGCGAAGGGCTGGAGCTTCAACAAGACGGCCCTGTTGTTCGTCTTCCTGCCGCAAGCCGTGCTGGCATGGCTGACCAGTCTGCCGGTTCAGTTGGGGCAGGTGGCCTATGATCCGCCGCTGGGCTGGATCGCCTGGGCCGGGGCGGCGCTGGCCGTGATCGGCATCGCTTTCGAGAGCATCGGCGATGCCCAATTGACGACTTTCAGGAAGGACCCGGCGAACACGGGCAAGGTGCTGGACGCCGGTCTGTGGCGCTACACCCGCCATCCCAACTATTTTGGCGACGCCTGCGTCTGGTGGGGGCTGTATCTGATCGCGGCCGAGACGGGACCGGGCCTGTGGTCGATCGCAGGACCGATCTTCCTGACCTACACCCTGACCCGCTGGTCGGGCATCGGCATCACCGAGAAGGCCATTCACAAGTCTCGGCCGGGCTATGCCGACTATGTGGTGCGAACCAGCGCCTTCATCCCCTGGCCGCCGAAAAAGGTTTAGCTCCAGACAGCGCCCCCCGTCTCGCCTGGCGGCGGGGCGGTGTGTTCGTGATCCTCAGTCCCGGTCGAACGCCACCCGCGCGGCGCCGAGCAGGGCCGCGTGCTCGTGGGTGATCACCCAGGTCGGGACCTCGGCCAGATAGGGCTGGAACCGGCCCTTCCTCTCGAACCGTTCGCGGAAGGGGCTGGCCTTCAGGAAGGGCAGGATGCGCGGGGCGATGCCGCCCGCGACATAGACCCCGCCGCGCGCGCCCAGCGTCAGGGCGATGTCCCCCGCCACCGATCCCAGGATGGCGCAGAACCGCGCCAAAGTGGCGCCGCACGCGCTGTTCGGCTCGGCCAGGGCCTGACGGGTGATCGCTGCCGGATCGTCGATATGGCTCTCGCGGCCGTCGATCTCGGCCAGGGCGCGGTGCAGGTTCAACAGGCCGGGACCGCAGATCAGGCGCTCGATCGACACCCGTTCGTAACGGCGGCGCAGGATGCGCAGAACCTCGTCCTCGATTGCGTCATTGGGGGCGAAACAGGCGTGGCCGCCCTCGGACGGCAGGGCGATCTGGCGGCCGTCGGCGTCGCGCGCCAGGCCCGAGACGCCGAAGCCCGTACCCGGTCCCAGGACGGCCAGCGCCGCGTGCGGATCGCCCGCCTCGGGTCCGCCCAGCCGCTCAAGCGCCTGCCCCGGCACGATGGGCGCGCCCCAGGCCAGGGCTTCGAAATCGTTGATCAGGCGGACAGGGTTCAGGCCCAGGGTTTGAAGCTCCGCCTCCGACACCCGCCAGGGCGAGTTGGTCAGGTCGATGCTCCCGTCCGTCACGGGTCCCGCCACGGCGATGACCCCGCCCGAAGGCTTGACCGCGCACCCGTCGATGAAGGCCCGGACCCCTTCCAGGAAGGTCGGATGGCGTTCGGCCGGGAAGCTTTCGTGATGGTCCAGCACCGGGCCGCCGTCGGTCCAGCGGGCGACGGCGAAGCGGGCGTTTGTGCCGCCGACATCGCCGACCAGCAAGGTGCGGGGATCGTTCGCCTCGGTCATGCGTCGACGGTCCGATCGACGATGTTCGGATCGGACGCCGTGTCCTGAGGGTCTTGCGCGCCGATGGGCGGCGCGAAACAGACCGAGGCCCCGGCCTCGGCGGCGCCGACGGTGTTGCGAAAGATGCTGAACAGTTCGCGGCCATATCCCCAACTGGCGCCCTGGGCGTGCGCCAGCGACCGATGCGCCGCCGGGCGTGCGGCCAGGTCGTCGGCGCCGACCGTGGTCAGAACCCCGGCCTCGGCGTCCAGCCGGATGATGTCGCCGTCGCGCACGTGGGCCAGGGGACCTCCGGCCAGGGCCTCGGGCGACACATGAATGGCGGCGGGGGTCTTGCCGCTGGCGCCCGACATCCGGCCGTCGGTGACGAAGGCGACCTTGAAGCCCTTGTCCTGAAGCACCGACAGGGCCGGCGACAGACTGTGCAGCTCGGGCATCCCGTTGGCGCGCGGACCCTGGAAGCGCAGGACCACGACCACGTCGCGATCCAGCTTGCCGTCCTGGAAGGCTTGCAGCGCGTCTTCCTGGGTCTCGAACACGGCGGCGGGCGCCTCGACGATGCGGTTCTCGGGCTTGACCGCCGAGACCTTAATGACGGCCCGTCCCAGGTCGCCCTGGACCAGGCGCAGGCCGCCGTCCCTCTGGAACGGGTCCGAGGCGGGACGCAGGATGTCCCGATCCAGGCTTTCGGCCACGCCGTCCTTCCAGACCAGTTCGCCGTCCTCCAGCATCGGCTCCTGGAAATAGGCTTCGATCCCCCGACCCATGATGGTGGTCACGTCGGTGTGGATGGCGCCGGACCCAGCCAGTTCGCGGGTCACGAAGGCCGTGCCGCCCGCGGCCTGGAAAGCGTTCACATCGGCCGAGCCGTTCGGATAGACCCGGGCCAACAGAGGCGTGACCGAACTCAGCCGGTCCATGTCTGTCCAGTCGATGACGACCCCCGCCGCCCGCGCCATGGCCACCAGATGGATGGCGTGATTGGTCGAGCCGCCGGTCGCCAGCAAGGCCACGATCATGTTGACGATGGATTTCTCGTCCACGATCTGGGCCATCCGGCCCTCGCCGCTGTGAGACAGCGCTGCCGCGCGTTTCGCCGCCGCCGCCGTCAGGGCGTCGCGCAGACCCGTCTCCGGGTGGACAAAGGCGGTGGACGGCAGATGCAGTCCCACCATCTCCATCATCATCTGGTTGGAATTGGCCGTGCCGTAGAAGGTGCAAGTGCCGGGCGAGTGATAGCTGCCGATCTCGCTGGCCAACAGGGTCTGACGGTCGATCAGGCCCTGTGCGTACAGGGCGCGCACCCGCGCCTTCTCGGCGTTGGGAATACCCGAGGGCATCGGCCCGGCCGGGGCGAAGACGACCGGCAGGTGGCCGAAGGCCAGGGTTCCCATGAACAGGCCTGGCACGATCTTGTCGCAGACGCCCAGCGCCAGGACGGCGTCGAAGGCGTCATGGCTCAACGCCACGCCCGTCGACATGGCGATGACGTCGCGGCTGAACAGCGACAGCTCCATGCCTGGCCGTCCCTGGGTGACGCCGTCGCACATGGCGGGAACACCGCCCGCGACCTGGGCCGTGGCGCCCATCTCGCGCGCCGCCCGGCGGATGATGTCGGGGAAACGTTCGAACGGCTGATGCGCCGACAGCATATCGTTATAGGCCGTGACCACGCCCAGGTTGGGGGCCTGGCCGCCCAGCATGGCCAGCTTGTCGGCCGGGGTCTGACCGGCGAAGGCGTGCGCCCAGTTGGCGCACGACAGCTTGGCCCGGGCGACGCCGCGTTCGCGGGCGGCGTCCATGCGGCGCAGATAGTCCGCGCGCGTCGGACCGCTGCGTTCGACGATGCGGTTGGTGACTTCGGCGACGACGGGATTCAGGGTCATGGCGCGGTCTCCGTCCACAGCACCTCCAGCGGGACCTTGTGCGCGATCAGGGCGGCGATGGGCGTGACGGCCGGATCGCCCGCTGCCTGTTCCTCGAACACCGCCCGCTTGCGCGTTCCGGTCAGGGCCAGAACCACGCGGCCCGCCTGGATCAGATAGGGCAGGTTGATCGACAGGCGCTCCAGGGACGGCGGTCGGCCTTCGCGCCCGGCGGGCACGCCCAGAACGGCCGGGTTCAGATCGGGGCTGAGCAGGGTCTTCAAGGTCGGGCTGTCCGGGAACATCGAGCAGATGTGCCCGTCCTCGCCCATGCCCAGCAGCACCGCGTCCAGCCGCCCTTCGGGCCGCAAGGCCACGGTCGCCATGGCGGCGGCCCGGTCCACCGTCACGGCCGGATGGTACAGGGGGACGTATCGCGCGACCGCGGCCCGATCAGCCAGCAGTGTCTGTTTCAGCAGGCGAGCGTTCGACTGTTCGTCGGTTTCGGGAACATTGCGCTCATCAACCAGGGTGACGGCGACGGCCGTCCAGTCCAGGTCGGTCTCGGACATCAGGCGGTAGATGGGCGCGGGCGTCGATCCGCCCGACCCGGCGAAGGTCGCCCGTCCGTTCGCGGCCACGGCGTCGGACAGGGCGTCGGTCAGGCGCTCGGCGCAGGCCGCGGCCCATGTCGAACCGGCGGCGAAGGTCTGGATCTCAGGCGTCATCAGTGTTCCAGGCGCGGCCGGTTCGCGACAGCAGCAGATCCGCCGTCTCGGGACCCCAGGTCCCGGCCGCATAGGGCAGGGGTTTGATATGGGCGCCGCTCCAGGCCTCGGAAACCTCGTCGACCCATTTCCAGGCCTGTTCGGCCTCGTCGCGGCGCACGAACAGGGTGGAGTCCCCGGCCATGGCGTCCAGCAACAGCCGCTCATAGGCGATGCGGCGGCGTGGCGCGGCCTCGCCTTTTCCGCCCACACCCCACGACAGGCTCATCTGGATCGGCTGCAACTGCATCCGTTGATCCAGGCCGGGCCGTTTGTTCATGACGGTCAGGCTGATGTCTTCTTCGGGCTGCAACTCTATGATCAGGCGGTTGTCCGACACCTGGCCGCGATCCCCATGATCGAAGATGGAATGCGGCACCGGCTTGAACTGGATGACGATCTCGGTGCGTTTTTCGGGCAGGCGTTTGCCGGTGCGCATGAAGAAGGGAACGCCCGCCCAACGCCAGTTGTCGATGTCGGCGCGGATGGCGACGAAGGTTTCAGTGTCCGACGGCTGGCCGCGTTCGGTTTCGTAGCTCGGGACCGGCTTGTCCTCGACGACGCCCGCCCGATACTGGCCGCGCACAGTGACCTGGCCGACATCCTCGGGGGTGACGGGTCGCAGCGAGCGCAGCACCTTGACCTTCTCGTTGCGCACAGAGTCCGGGTCCAGGTCGCTGGGCGGCTCCATGGCGACCAGGCACAGCAGTTGCAGCATATGGTTCTGCACCATGTCGCGCAGGGCGCCGTACTCGTCGTAATAGGGCCAACGGTCGCCGACCCCGACGGTCTCGCCGATCGTGATCTCGACATGGTCGATGGTCAGATTGTTCCACAGCGGTTCGAAGATGGCGTTGCCGAAGCGCAGGGCGATCAGGTTCTGCACCGTCTCCTTGCCCAGGTAGTGATCGATGCGGAACACCTGCCGTTCGGCGAAGGCGTGGGACACGGCGTCGTCGATCTGACGGAAGCTCTCCAGGTCGCGGCCGACCGGCTTTTCCAGCACCACCCGATCGTTCAGCCCGGCCAAGCCCGCCGCCTTCATCGCCGTGACGATGCGGGCGTAGAGCGAGGGGGACACGGCCAGGAAGCTGGTCGCGCCGTCGTCGCCGACCTTGGCCTTCAGCGGTTTCAGACTGTCGGCGCTTGTGGCGTCGACGGCCAGATAGTCGAGCCGAGGCTCCAACCGCATCCAGGCGGCCTCGTCCCACGCGCCGTCCGCCCTGGCGCGCGCCTCGACCGCCGCGCGGACCTTGGCGACATAGTCGTCGCGGCTGTCGTCGGATCGGGCCGCGCCGATGATCTTCAGGCCGTCGGGCAACAGGCCGTCGTGCTCCAGGAAATAGAGAGAGGGCAGCAGCATTCGCATCGCCAGGTCGCCGCCGCCGCCGAAGAGCACCAGAGCCGCCATCCGCTCCCTTTCCTTGCGCGGGCCGGTGCGGCGCCGCTTCCGTTCGTGTTTGGCGGTTCCCGCGCCGTCCGCCAACCGCTCGCGGGCCGATGAAACACCATGTGACGCCGTCGCAGAAAGAAAAGCGCCGCCGCGCATGGGCGGTTCCGGCCGCTGGCGAAGCGCCCAGCTTCGCTCTATCTGCGAAGCATGAGCAGGATCGTGATCATCGGGGCGGGACACGCGGGCGGCGCGGCGGCGGCCCTGCTGCGCCAGTACGGCCACGCGGGACCGATTCTTCTGGCGGGCGCCGAGACCGCGCCGCCGTATCAACGGCCGCCCCTGTCCAAGGCCTGGCTGAAGGGCGAGGCGGATCTGGAAGACCTGCTGCTGCGGCCCGAAAGCTTCTACGTCGAAAAGGACATCGCGCTGCGCACCGGCGTCATGGCGACGGCCATCGACCGCGACGCCAAGACGGTGACCTTCGCCGATGGCACGGTCGAACCCTACGACGTTCTGATCCTGGCCCTGGGTTCGACGGCGCGGCGTTTGGCGCTTCCCGGCGCCGACCGCCCCGACCTGCTGGAGCTGCGCACCCTGGAAGACGCCGAACGGCTGAAGGCCGCGCTAGGGCCGGGGCGGCGCCTGGCGGTGGTCGGCGGCGGCTATGTCGGGCTGGAGGCGGCGGCCTCGGCCCGGGCGCTGGGCGCCGAGGCCGTGGTGATCGAGCGGATGGATCGGGTGCTGGCCCGCGTGGCGTCCGCGACCCTTTCGGACCATTTCACCGCCCGGCACCGGGCCGAGGGCGTCGAGATTCTGACCGGCGTCGAGGTGACGGGGTTCGAGGATGCGGGCGTTCGCCTGGCCGACGGTCGGCGGATCGAGACCGATGTCGTTCTGGTCGGCGTCGGCGCCCTGGCCAATGCGGCGCTGGCGGCCGAGGCGGGGCTGGTCTGCGCTGACGGCGTGGTCGTCGATGAGGCGGCGCGCACGTCCGATCCGTCGATCTACGCCCTGGGCGACATGACCCGGCGCCCCGTGCCGGTCCACGACAGCGTCTTCAGGCTGGAAAGCGTGCCCAACGCCCTGGAGCAGGCCAAACAGGCCGCCGCCGCCATCACCGGCCGCCCGGCGCCCGCGCCCGAGGTCCCCTGGTTCTGGTCGGACCAGTACGATCTTAAGCTTCAGATCGCTGGTCTGCCCTTCGCCGCCGACCGCCAGATCGTGCGCGGCGATCCATCCGCGCCGGGCTTCGCCGTCTTCCACATGGCGGGGGACCGCATCGTCTGCGTCGAGGCGGTCAACGCTTCGGCCGAGTTCATGGCGGGCAAGCTGTTCATCGCGCGTCGCACGCCGATCGATGTCGTCAGGCTGGCCGAAACGGCGCAACCGATGAAATCCGTCGCTCAAGACTGAGAATAATTCTCAATTCAGCTTGTGCAGCGCGTTGAGGGTCGATAATGCGAGCGCATCGCAATATCACCCTGAGTTCATCAATGTCCGCTTCCCCGACCGCCGCCCTGCGCTCTCTCATTTTCGCCTCCAGCGCCGCCGGCCTGTTGTGCGCGGGCCAGGCCATGGCGTCGGAGGTTCCGGCGGCGGCGGCCGATCCGCAGGACTCGACCAATCTGGGCACGGTCAACGTCATCGGTCAGCCCGTGAAGCGCGAGCCGACGGCGCCCGAGTTCACCGCCCCGTTGGAGGACACGCCGCGGTCGGTGGTCATCATCCCGCAGCAGATCATCGAACAGACCGCCGCCACTTCGTTGCAGGACATATTGCGCACCTCGCCGGGCATCACCTTCGGCGCGGGCGAGGGCGGCCAGCCCCTGGCCGACCGGCCGTTTATTCGCGGCCAGGCCTCGGCCAACAACGTCTTCGTCGACGGTCTGCGCGACTCGGGCGGCCAGCAGCGTGAAGTCTTCAACCTGGAGCAGGTCGAGGTCATCAAGGGTCCCGACAGCGTCTATAACGGCCGGGGATCGGGCGGCGGTTCGATCAACCTGTCGTCCAAGACCCCGCGCCTGACCGACTTCTCGCGCGTCTCGGTCGGCGTCGGCACGGACAGCTATCTGCGGGCGACTGCGGATGTGAACCACATCATCGGCGACACCGCCGCTCTGCGCCTGAACCTGATGACATCCGAAGGCGACGTGGCGGGTCGTGAGGCGGTGGACTTCGACCGCTGGGGCGTCGGCGCCGCTTTCGCGGCGGGCCTGGGGACCGACACCACGGTGACGGCGCTCTATTATCACCTGACCTCGAACCAGATGCCCGACTACGGCATCCCGCTGTTCACCAAGATCGGCGTGCGCACCACCGACAGCGGCGTCTTGGATGTTCCCTACGACAGCTTCTACGGCGTGACGGCGCGCGACTATCTGACCACCACGGCCGACGCCGCGACCCTGAAGATCGAGCACCGGGTTTCCGACGCCCTGACCGTCCGCAACGTCACGCGATACGGCCAGACGTTGAACGACTATGTCGTCACCAATCCCGGCGACGGCGGCCGGATCGACACCGGCGGCGTGGCCTTGATCGGCGGCGAATACTGGATGAAGCGGGGGGTGAAGTCGCGCTGGAATCCGACCACGACCCTGGCCAATGTCACCGACCTGTATGGCGAGTTCCGCACTGGCGGCCTGGTCCATACCTATGACATCGGTCTGGAGGTTGCACGCGAGCAGAACAGGAACGCCAGTTACGTCGTCACGACCCTGACCGGCGCGGCCTGCCCGGCGCCGCTGACGGGGCTGGACTGCACCCGCGTTTACGATCCGAACCCGTCTGATCCGTGGACCGGAACCATCCTGCGCGGGCCGGTGTCGCGCAACACCGCCAAGTCGGTCGGCCTCTACGTCTTCGACTCCGTGGAGCTGGGCGAGCGCTGGGTGTTCAATCTGGGCGCCCGCTATGACGACTATTCCGTCACTGGCGTGGACATCGTGTCCAATGTTCCGGTGGCCCGCGACGGATCGTGGAGCTTCTTCAACTATCAGGCGGGCGTGGTCTTCAAGCCGACGCAAGACACCAGCGTCTACGCCTCCTATTCGACCGCCTCGACCCCGCCGACCATCGCCGCGGGCGATCAGAACGCGGGCAACGGCACGGGCGCGGGCAATCTGGCCCTGGTGTTGCTGGAGCCGGAAGAAACCGCCAACGCCGAGATCGGCGCCAAGGCGTCGCTATACGACGGACGCCTGTCGCTGTCGGCCGCCCTGTTCCACACCCGGCGCGAGAACGCCCAGGTGCAGGTCGCGCCGGGCGTTTACGCCCAGATCGGCGAGGCCGAGGTCAAGGGCGCCGAGCTGGCGATCGCCGGCAACATCACCCCCGACTGGCAGGTGTTCGGCGGCTATACCTGGATGGACTC
This sequence comes from Caulobacterales bacterium, assembly GCA_017302335.1. GTDB lineage: Bacteria > Pseudomonadota > Alphaproteobacteria > Caulobacterales > Caulobacteraceae > Brevundimonas. The sequence goes on from JAFLCT010000039.1 coordinate 18,332, forward strand.
AGAGCTGGTTCGCGGCGCCTACAACAACATCAACGTCGGGGACCCGCTGGCCAACACGCCCAAGCATTCGGCCAGCCTGTTCACTACCTATCGCCTGACCCGGCGGCTGACCCTGGGCGGGGGCGTCTACTACGTCTCCGACAGCTTCGGCGGCAATCAGGGCGGCGCGGGCGGCGGGGCCAACCGCGTCTATGCTCCGGCCTGGACCCGGTTCGACCTCTATGGCTCCTGGGATCTGAACGAGCGGGCCAGCCTGCAACTGAACATCCAGAATGCGGGCGACGAGGAGTACATCATCCGCACCAACGGCGTGCATCACGCCGACGTGGCGCCCGCCCGCCAGGCGATCTTGACCCTGAACCTGCGCTTCTAAAGGCTGCGCGGCCCGGCCCGAACCCCGGGGGCGGGCCGCACGCTCAGGAGACGATCATGCTGCTGCATATCCCCGAGGTGTTCTCCAAGGCCGAGGTCGAGGCGCTTCGCGCGCGGCTGGACGCGGGGCCTTGGGCCGACGGCAACGTCACCTCGGGCCACCAGTCGGCCCTGGCCAAGCGCAACCAGCAACTGCCGACCGAGTCGGCTGAGGCGAAAGAGGTCGGGGCGGCCGTGGTTCAGGCGTTGAACGCCGATCCGATGTTCATGGCCGCCGCTTTGCCGCACACGATCTTTCCGCCGTTGTTCAATCGCTATGAGGGCGGCGAGGCGTTCGGGCTGCACGTCGACAACGCCATCCGCCAGGGTTCGGGCGTACGTATTCGCAGCGACCTGTCGATGACCCTCTTCCTGTCCGAGCCGGACAGCTATGACGGCGGCGAACTGGTCATCGAGGGGCTGTATGGTCCCCAGACCGTGAAACTGCCGGCCGGGGATGCGGTGCTCTATCCGTCCAAGAGCCTGCATGAGGTCACGCCCGTGACCCGGGGCGCGCGCGTGGCCTGTTTCACCTGGATCCAGAGCCTGATCCGCGACGACGCCGATCGCGAACTGCTGTTCCGCCTCGACGTGGGGGTGCAACGGGTGGCGATGGAGCAGGGCGCGGGCAGCGCGGCGACGGTCGAACTGACCGGCGTCTATCACAACCTCCTGCGCCGCTGGACCGAGGTCTAGCCGCCCGCCTCGGTCTCGTCGTCCATCATGGCGGCGAAGGCGGCGGTCACGCGCTCGACCGGGCCTTCCGGCGTGCGCTCGACGATGTGGGCGGCCAGGCCCAGCATGGCGGCGTAGTCGGCGCCTTCGGCCGCGCCCATGACCGTCAGGGCCGTGGCGTAGGCGTCGGCCTTCATCGCGCTGTCGTGGAAGACGGTGACCGAGGTGACGTTGTTGTCGATGGGCCGTCCGGTCCAGCCGTCGATGCTGTGCGGATACAGTTTCCCGTCCGCCTCGAAGGCGCGGCGATAGTCGCCCGAGGTGGCCACGGCGATATCGACCAGGGCGGCGACCGTCTTGGGTTGGCCGCTGTCGGGCGAGCGCTCGATCTCGACCCACCAGGGCTGGCCGTCCGGCTTGACCCCGCGCCCCTTCAGTTCTCCGCCGATCTCGACCAGGTGCGAGGTCAAGCCCAGGGCCGTCAGGCGATCGGAGACGCGGTCCACGGCATGGCCCTTGGCGATTCCCGACAGGTCCAGCTTCATGCCGCCCATCTGCATCAGGCCGCGTCCGTCGCGGTGCATCCGCAGCTTGTGCCAGCCGCTGACGGCCATGGCCGCCGCGATCTCTTCATCGCTGGGGATGGCGGGACCGGTTTCGGGTCTCAGACCCGGCGGCCCGAAACCCCACAGGTCGACCAGGGCGCCCAGGGTCGGATCGACCGCGCCATTGGTCTCGTCGGCCAGGTCCATGGACTGATCGACCAAGCTCCAGAACTCGGGCGACACGGCCCACAGACCGGCCGGGGCGGTGTTGAACCGGCTGATCTCGCTGGAGCGCACCCAGGGGCTGAACAGGCCGACCACCGCGTCCAGTTCGGTCTGGACGGCGGCAGCGATCTCGGTGCGGTTGGTGTTGGGCGGCGGGGCGGCGCGGACGAACCATTCCGTGCCCATGGTCTCGCCGGTCAGGCTCCAGACCACGTCGCCCGGCGGGCGCTGCGGCGCGCCGGTCATGGGCGGGATCAGCACGCGGTTGGATGCGCGATCCTCCGGCTCGCCGATCGTCACGACCGGCGGCGCAGCCTTGGAGCCTCTCCAGGTGGGGTCGAAACTGCTCAGGGCAGCACTTCCACCACGCCGTTGTACTGGGCGTTCATCGCGATCTGGTCTCCGGCGCTCGGCGTGCGGACCGAGGCATTGATCCAGTACATCCCGGCCTCGGGCCAGGTCACGCTGAATCCGCCGTCGGCGCCGGTGACGACGGTGATCTCTTCGGGATTGTCGCGATAGCGCGTGCCGCCGCGGGCCACGGTGATCGTCTGGTCGGCGGCTGGCTTGCCGTCCTGCATCAGCTTGAAGGTCGCGGCCTCGCCCGCCACCAGGTCGTTCGGATGGGTCACGGGAACCAGCTCCAGCCCCTGGCCGGTCGGGGCGATGTCGGTCGGTTCGCCCAGGGTGACAAAGGTTTCGACCCGGTTCATCGAGCGCATACGCACCACGTCGGTGGCGTCGGCGGGAATGGCGGTCGCCATCTCGGCCTCGGACCCGCGCCAGCGCTTCTCTTCGCCGCCCTGCTTATAGGTGGCGCCGAAACCGCTCATGACATTGGCGATCCGCCAGGTGCCGGGCTGGGTCAGGTGCAGGTCGAAGGTTGCGCGATAACGGCCGCGCATCATGTTCTCGGGCTGGGCGACCGAACCGTCCGGCGCGGTGATGACCAGGCCGTCCAGCCGCATGGCGGCGTGATCGGGGATGAAGACGCCGTTCGACATACCGGCGTCGAACCCGACCCAGGCGTCGGCGCCCGACAGCACGGTCGAGGTCGGGGCCAGCCAGGCGCGGTGGGCTTGGGCGGCCATGGGCGCGGCCATCAGGGCGGCCAGGGTGGTCAGGGCGAAGACGGTCTTCTTCATCAGGCTGCTCCTCAGCGGCTTACGGCGACGGTGACGACGCCCAGTTCGGTGGCTCCGGCGGCGCGGCCGGTGTTGGCGCCGCCCCAGCGGAAGGGCACGCGCACGACCTCGCGCCCGCCCAGTTCGCGGGCGGCCTC
>JAFLCT010000004.1 GCA_017302335.1 Caulobacterales bacterium
GACCCGCCGCCGCCCGGCGCGCCGGTGCGCCTGTTCGCCATCGTGAACCCGCCGCCCGCCCCGGCCGCGCCCGGCGCCTATGACTTCGGCCGCAACGCCTGGTTCCAGGGGCTGGGCGGCTCGGCCTTTGCTCTGGGCGAGACGCGGCCCGCCGTCCTGCCCGATCCGCCCTGGCGGCTGGCGCTGGAGATGAGGGTCAACGCCGCCCGTTTCCGCCTGGCCCAGGCCATTGTCGCGCGGCTGGGCGAACGCACGGGCGGCATCGCGGCGGCCATGACCACGGGGCACGAGACCTGGATCACACGCCAGGATCAGGAGACGATGCGCGATTCCGGCCTGGCGCACATCCTGTCCATCTCGGGCCTGCACATGGCTATCGTGGGCGGTTTCGTCTTCTTCGCGGTGCGGCTGGGCGTGGCCCTGATCCCGTGGCTGGCGTTGCGGGTGTCGGGCAAGAAGGTCGCGGCCTGGGCCGGACTGATCGCGGTGGGAGCCTATCTGGTCGTCTCGGGCGCGCCGCCGCCGGCCGAGCGGGCGGCCATCACCGCCTCGATCGCCTTTCTGGCCGTACTGCTGGATCGACAGGCGATCAGTATGCACGCCCTGGCCGTCGCGGCCTTCGCGGTCTTGATCCTGCAACCCGAGGCCATCGTCACGCCGGGGTTCCAGATGTCCTTCGCCGCCACCGCCGCCCTGGTGGCCCTGGCCGAGGCCTGGCCGCCCCGAACGCGCGAAATCTCGGCGCCCTGGCCCATCGTCTGGACGCAGAGGCTGGGAAGTTGGCTGGTCATCGCCGTGGCCGCCAGTCTGGTGGCCGGGCTGGCGACCGGGCCGTTCGCCATGCAGCATTTCAACCGTACGGCGGTGTATGGGCTGGCGGCGAACCTGCTGACGGCGCCGGTGGCGGACTTCATCATGCTGCCCGCCCTGGCCGTGGGCGCGGCGCTGGAGCCGCTGGGCCTGGGCGCGCCCTTCCTGTGGGCGGCGGGCGTCGGGGTCGATATGATGCTGGCGATCGGCGAGGGGGTTGCGGGCCTGCCAGGCGCGGTGCGCACGGTTCCCAGCGCCCCGGCGACGGCCCTGCCGGTCGCCTTTCTGGGCGTGCTGTTCCTGTGTCTGTGGAAGGGGCGGCTGCGCTGGCTGGGTCTGCCGTTCGCCCTGGCCGTGCTGCTGTGGCCCCGTGCGCCCGCGCCGGATCTGTGGATCGGCGACGGCGGAACCAATGCGGCCTTCCGGCTTGAACGCACCGCCGTGGTGGTGCGCCCAGGCGTGCGCCAGTTCGCGGTCGATCTCTGGTCCCGGCGGCGCGGCTTGCAGGCGGTCGAGCGGCCGACGACAGGCTGGACCTGCACGCGTTTCGCCTGCCTCCCGGCGCACCGGGACGCGGCGCCGGTCGCCCTGTGGTGGGGGCGTCGCGCGCCGACGACGGATCAACTCGTCGCCCTGTGCGCCTCGGCGCCGGTCGTCAGCGTGCGGGCGGTCGTGCGAACCCTGCCGACGGCGTGCCAGGGGCGTCTGGTGCTGGACAGGCAAGACTACGCCAGAGGCGGCGCGGTCGAACTGTGGCGCGACGGCCCCGGCTGGCGAGCCTCATGGACGGCGCAGATGCGCGGCGACCGGCCGTGGAGCCGCCAGGGCGACCCGGACTTCAGTGATAACGGCGGATAAGGCCGACCAGCTTGCCCTGAACCTCGACCTGATCGGGACCGAAGATGCGGGTCTCATAATTGCGGTTGGCCGGCTCCAAGGCGATGGAGGCGCCCTTGCGGCGCAGGCGCTTCAGCGTCGCCTCCTCGCCTTCGACCAGGGCCACGACGATCTCGCCGTTGTTGGCCGTCGCGCCCTTTTTGATGACCACGGTGTCGCCGTCCAGGATTCCGGCCTCGATCATCGAGTCGCCCTCGATCTCCAGGCAATAATGCTCGCCCGCGCCCAGCATGGTCTCGGGCACGAACAGACGGTCGCGCTCGTGCTGGATGGCGGCGATGGGGGTGCCGGCGGCGATCTTGCCCAGCAGGGGCAGTTCGCGCACGTCGTTGGCGGCCTCGGCCACAAGGCCGCCGCCGCCCTGGATCACGTCCGGCCTGAACGGCGCGCGGCCGCCCTTCGGGGCCGAAGCGGTGGCCTGTTCGGGCAGTTTCACGACCTCCAGCGCCCGCGCCCGGTGCGGCAGGCGACGAATGAAGCCGCGCTCTTCCAGTGCGGTGATCAGGCGGTGGATGCCCGACTTGGACGCCAGATCCAGCGCCTCCTTCATCTCGTCGAACGACGGAGAGACGCCGCCTTCCTTGATCCGTTCATGAATGAACATCAGGAGTTCGTGCTGTTTGCGCGTGAGCATGGGCGGCCCTCAAGGCGAATCCGATCCGACGAACATAGCGGAACAAACCGCAAACGTCCATTCGCCGTTCTTGAGGTGTTCTGGTTAAGGCCGGGTTACCGCATCAAGGCCCGGGTCGCCGCCTCGACATCCGGCTGGCGCATCAGGCTTTCGCCGACCAGCACGGCCTGGGCGTGGGCGGTCGCGACGCGAGCGACATCTTCAGGCGTGAAGACGCCGCTCTCGGCCACCAGCAGGGCGCGCACCGGACTGAGCAGAGCCAGGCGCTCGGTCACGGCCAGATCGACCTGGAAGGTGCGCAGGGACCGGTTGTTGATCCCGACCAGGGCGTCGCCTCGGTCCTGAACCAGTTCACAGGCGCGGGCCATTTCGGCCTCGTCGTGGGTTTCGATCAGGGCGTCCATGCCCCAGCGCTCGGCCTCGGCCAGCAGGTCGACGGCCAGGGCGTCGTCGATCATCGCCAGGATGATCAGGATGCAGTCCGCGCCCAGCGCCCGGCTTTCGGCCACCTGCCAGGGATCGACCAGGAAGTCCTTGCGCAGGCAGGGCAGGGCGACCGCCTCGCGGGCCGCGGTCAGATAGGCGTCGTCGCCCTGGAAGCTGGGACCATCGGTCAGCACCGACAAACAGGTCGCGCCGCCCCGCTCGTAAGCCCGCGCCAGCGACGGGGGATCGAAGTCGGCGCGGATCAGGCCCTTGGACGGGCTGGCCTTCTTGATCTCCGCGATCAGGCCGGTGCGGCCGGCGGCGTTGGCCTGTACCAGCGCGGCGCGAAATCCACGCGGAGGCGAGGCGTCGCGTGCGGCGGTCTCGACGGCGTGTTGAGGGCGGGCGGCCTTGCGGGCCGCGACCTCGTCGCGCTTGTAGGCGGCGATGCGGTCCAGGATGTCGCTCACGCCTCAGGCTCCTGGATCGGGGTGTTGGTGGCGACGACCAGGGCGTCCAGGGCGCGCGCGGCGCGTCCGTCGTCGATGACGGCGGCGGCCAGGGCCGCTCCCTCGCCCAGATCGGCGGCGCGGTCGGCGACCACCAGGGCGGCGGCGGCGTTCAGCAGGACGATGTCGCGATAGGCGCCCGGACGCCCGTCCAGAAGGGCGCGCAAGGCGGCGGCGTTCTCCTCGGCGTCGCCCCCGCGCAGGGCCGCGATGTCGGCGCGGGGCAGACCCGCGTCCTCGGGCGTGACCTGGAACCGACGGACGGCGCCGTTCCGCCATTCCGCGACCTCGGTCGGACCCGTCGTGGTCAGTTCATCCAGTCCCTGGCCGTGAACGGTCCAGGCGCGCTGGGCGCCGAGACGGCCCAGCACCTCGGCCAGAGGCTCCAATAGCCGCGGATCATAGACGCCCATCACCTGGCGTCTCGCGGAAGCCGGGTTAGATAACGGACCCAAGAGGTTGAAAACCGTGCGGAAGCCGATTTCCGCCCGCACCGGGCCGACATGGCGCATGGCGCCGTGATAGGCGGGGGCGAACAGGAAGGCGATGCCGGCCGTCTCCAGCGCGCGAAGCTGCTGGGCCTGGTCGGCCTGAAGATTGACGCCCAGGGCCGCCAGCACGTCGGATGATCCAGACTTGGACGACAGGGCGCGGTTGCCGTGTTTGGCGACCTTCACGCCCGCGCCCGCCAGCACCAGGGCCGCGGCGGTGGAGACATTGTAGGTGTGCTGGCCGTCGCCGCCCGTACCGCAGGTGTCGATGACGTCGAACGGGTGATCCAGCGTCAGGGCCGCGTCGCGCATGGCGGTGGCGAAGGCGGCGATCTCGTCCACCGTCTCGCCGCGAATGCGCAGAGCGGTGACGGCCGCCGCGACCTGAGACGGCGTCGGTTCGCCGCGCAGGCAGGCGGCGAAGAAGGCGTGCGCCTCATCCGGCGACAACACGCGGCCGTCGACCAGCTTGGCCAGCAAGGGCTTGAAGCCGTCGGACATTTTAGGCGGCCTTCAGACGCTTGACGCCGGCCAGGTCCAGAAAATTGGCCAGCATGGCGTGGCCGTGTTCCGTGGCGATGGATTCCGGGTGGAACTGGACGCCGTGGATCGGCCGGGTCCGATGCTGCAAGCCCATGATCTCGCCGTCAGCCGTCCAGGCGGTGACTTCCAGCACGTCCGGCAGGGTCTCGCGGCGCACGGCCAGCGAATGATAGCGCGTCGCGGTGAAGGGCGAAGGCAGGCCCGCGAACAGGCTCTTGCCCTCATGCATGATGGGCGAGGTCTTGCCGTGCATCAGCGTCTTGGCGCGGATCACCTCGCCGCCGAAAACCTGGCCCATGGCCTGATGGCCCAGACAGACCCCCAGGATCGGCATGGCCTCTGGCGCGGTCGCCAGCAGCGGCAGGCAGACCCCGGCTTCGTTAGGCGTGCAGGGACCGGGCGACAGCAGCACCGCCTGAGGCTTCAACGCCCAGGCTTCCTCGGCCGTCAGGTCGTCGTTGCGCACCACATGAGTCGTGGCGCCCAGCTCCGCGAGGTAGTGGACGAGGTTGTAGGTGAAGCTGTCGTAGTTATCGACGACCAGGATCATCCGGCGGTCTTAAGGCGGGGCGGTCTCCGCGCCAAGCGGGTGCGTGCGGGAAAGGTCTCGTTAACCTCGAACCTGTGTCATCGGCGCGAGGGGGAATCGTCGCCATGATCGAAACCGTCGCCAAGGCCCGCAGCCTGTTGGCCGCGCCGCAGGAAAAGACGGCCAGTCCGTGGGCGGCCCTGTTCGCCGCGGGACTGTGCGCTTCGGCCGCCGTGTTGATGGCGGGCGTGGTCATCCTGGGACCGGGCGTATCGATGGAGCCGTCCCAGGGGGCGGGCGTCGTTCAGCCTCTGGAGCCGTAGCGCCAGGCCTCGGCTGCGGCCCGTATGGGCGCACGGGCCTTGAAGACGGTTTCCGCGTGCTCGGCCTTCGGATCACTGTCGGCGACCACGCCCGCGCCCGCCTGCACATAGGCCCGTCCCCCGGTGAACAGGGCGGTTCGCAGCACGATGCAGACGTCGGCCTCTCCGTTCGCCGAGATGTAGCCGACGCCGCCGCCGTAGCCGACGCCGCGCTTTTCGGTTTCCAACTCGTCGATGATCTCCATGGCCCGCACCTTGGGCGCGCCCGACAGCGTGCCGGCGGGCAAGGCGGCCAACAGGGCGTCGACGGCGTCGATCCTGGGGTCGGCGCGACCCTGGACGTTGGAGACGATGTGCATGACCTGGCTGTAACGTTCGATGGCGAAGCTCTCGGTCACCTCGACCGTGCCGGGCGCCGAGACCCGTCCCACGTCGTTGCGACCCAGGTCCAGCAACATCAGGTGCTCGGCGCGTTCCTTGGGATCGGCCAGAAGTTCGGCCTCCAGCGCGCGATCACGCTCGGCCGTTTCGCCACGCGGACGGGTGCCGGCTAAGGGGCGGATGGTCACACGGCCATCCTTCAGACGCACCAGAATCTCGGGGCTGGACCCCGCCAGTTGAAAGCCGCCGCCGTCCAGGAAGAACAGATAGGGCGAGGGATTCTGGCGACGCAGGGCGCGATAGAAGGCGAACGGATCTTGCGACCATTCGGCCGAGAACCGGTGGCTGAGCACGACCTGGAAGATGTCGCCGGCGGCGATGTAGTCCTGGGCCGTGCGCACCATGGCCGAAAAGCCCGCCTCATCGACGCGAGAAACGAAATCAGGGAGCATGGCGGGCGCATCGCCGGTCACGGGGGCGGCGGACGCGGGCAGGGCGCCGCGCAGGGCGATCTCGAAGGCGTCCAGCCGGGTGACGGCGTCGGCGTGAGCGATCTCGGCCGCAACGCCGCCGTCGGGATAGGCGGCCGAGACCAGCACGATCTCATGTTCGACGGAATCGAACACCGCCACCAGCGACGGGCGGCCCAGGACGGCGTCGGGCAGGTCCAGCGGATCGGGATTGGGCGCGCCCAAAGGCTCCAACAGCCGCACCATGTCATAGCCGAAGACGCCGAACAGGCCCGCAGCCATGGGCGGCAGACCCTCAGGCAGGTCGAACCGGCTGGCGGCGATCAGCGTACGCAGCGAATCCAGCGCGGGCGCGGCCGAGGCTGCGAACTCGCCCTTGGCGATCGCCGCGCCTCGCGCCGTCTCGGCCTGCCCGTCGCGACAACGCCAAACGATGTCGGGGTCCAACGCGACGATCGAATAACGGCCGTTGACCGCGCCGCCCTCCACCGATTCCAGCAGACAGGCGTAGGGCCGACCGTGGCCGACCTTGAGGAAGGCCGAGACCGGCGTCTCCAGGTCGTCGATCAGGCGGCGGACGACGACCTGGGGCCGACCGGCGGCGTAGCCGGTCAGAAAGGCGTCGCGATCCGCCGCCGTCATTGCGCCGGGGCGGCGGGCGCGGCCGGGTTCTGGACGCCCAGGGCTTCCAGGGCCAGGGCCGGGTCGTTGCGAGCCTTCATACGACGGGCGGCGACGCTCATCGAATCCTCGACCAGGGCCTCCATATATTCCTGGGTCAGGCGCGGCCGGGCCTGTTCGCCCAAGGCGGCGGCCAGGGCGGGAACAGCGGCGTGGATGGCGTCGACGCGGCCGATGACGGTGCTGTCGTCGTTCTGCGGCTCGACGAAGACCTGATTGCGGCCCTGGGTGAACAGGCCGCGCATGACGCCCTGGCCGATCTGGGTCTGGACCGCGCCCGTCTGTTCGACGCCGGTGCGAGTGGTCACGGCGGCGCCCACGGATGAGGCGACGGCGGCGATATCCTGACCGCCCCGGATACGGCGAGCCAGTTCGTCAGCCTTGGCGGCCAGCAGGCGGGCGTTCTCGCGGGCGGTCCACTGGGCGGCCAGAGGCGCGCGGATGTCGGCCAGGGTCGGCAGTTGCGACGCGCGCACGTCATCGACGCGGACGACGAAATACTGGCCTTGACCGGCGTCGATCACCTCGGACTCGCCGCCCTTGCTCAGAGCATAGGCCTGGGTCAGCACCTGGGGCGGGGCATTCAACGGCTGGCCGTCCGGCAGTTTGCCGTCCTGGGTGAAGGGCGGCAGTTGCACGATGCGGGCGCCGACCTGCTGAACCGCTTGTTGCAGGGTCTTGCCCTCGGACCGGGCGCGCTCATAGGCCTCGACCGATTCATAGGTCTTGGCGCGAGCGTCCTCCTGGCGCAGTTCGGCGATGACGGCGTCGCGGACGCCTTCCAGGGTCGCTTCCTGGCCGGGCGTGATCGAAGTCAGCTTGGCGACGGCGAACCCGACGCGGGCCTGGATCGGCTCGGACACCGAACCGGCGGCCATGCCGAACACGGCCTCGGCCACGGCCGGGTCGCCCAGGGCCGATTTCGGCGCGGCGTCGAAGTCGGCGGGACGGATGTTGTTGGCGCGGCCGACCTCTTGCGGCGATTGACCGGCGCGCAGCGCGGCGGCGATGCGCACGGCGACTTCGCGCGTCGGGGCCGTCAGGGTGACGAAGCTGCGCTTCTCGGGCTGCGACAGGGCGGCCTTGCGGAACTCGAAACGCTCGCGGATGCGGTCTTCGCTGATGGCGGCGGCCTGTTGCTCGCGGCTGGGCGCGAACAGGACGATCGAAACCATGCGGAACTCGGGACGACGCAACTGGGCGGCGTTCTGGTTCATAAAGGCGGTCAATTGGGCGTCGGTCGGCGCGGCGGCGCGGCCGGCCATGGCCTGGGTCACCGTGAACCAGCGGCCGTCGCGGGTCTGGCGCGCCTGGTTGGCCAGAAGGGCGGCGTAGATGCGCGGGATGCGGGCGCCGGCGTACAGGCCCGCGCCATAGTGTTCGATGATCGACTGGTCGCGGAAATCCTGTTCCAGATCGGCGGGGGTGACGCCTCGCTGGGCCAGGGCCTGCTGATACTGATTTTCGTCAAACTGGCCGGTCACCTGATTGAAGAAGGCCGGGATTTCGCGGATGCGCTTGACGATCAGATCCTTGCCGGGGCGCACGCCCGCGTCCCAGGCCCAGGCCAGGAAGCCCAGGTTGCGAGTCTGGCTCTCCAGAAAACGCTGATGCAGGTTTTCCTTGACCATCTCCTCGACGGTCACCGGACGCCCGGCTTGCTCCTGTACATTCTCGCGCACCCTGTCGAAGACGCTGCGGAACTGAACCTGATTCATGCTGCGGTCGCCCGCGCTGATGACGTGCTTCGGACCGAAGTTGGCGAAGACGTCCATCTGCGAGCCGACGACGGCGAAGCTGATGATCAGCAGGACAAAAAGGACGGCAGCCCATTTGGACTTAGCGAAATTGCGGAAATGGGTGATCATCGGAGAACCTAAGCTCGCGGCGAAGACGCGTCGTATCCGCCTATAGAGGGGCGGCGGGCGTGACCGCAAGAAGGCGAAGGCCATACCGCGCCTCTTGCGGCTTGGCTTGGCGGTCGCGCGGTCCTAGACAGGCCGCATGAAACAGACCGTGAAATTGATCGCTGGCAATTGGAAAATGAACGGCCTGGCCGCCGATCTGGCCGAGGCCGAGACCCTGAAATCCGCCCTGGAGAGCGAGCCGAGCGCGCATCGCGTGGCCCTGTGTCCGCCCGCGACCCTGATCGCCCAGGCGGCCTGGCGGTTGAAGGGCGGGGCGGTCGAGATCGGCGGCCAGGACTGTCATGCGCGGGCGGCCGGGGCCTACACCGGCTCCATCTCGGCGGCCATGTTGAAGGACGCGGGCGCGGGCCTGGTCATCCTGGGCCACTCCGAACGCCGCCAGGGGCTGGGCGAGACGGACGCCGACGTCGCGGCCAAGGTCGAGGCGGCGTTGGCCGCCGGGTTAGAGCCGATCGTCTGCATCGGCGAGACGCTTCAGGAGCGCGAGGCGGGCCGGGCGGTCGAGATCGTCTCGGGCCAGGTCAAGGCGTCTCTGCCCGACGCCGTCATCGGAAAAACCTTCGCCGTCGCCTATGAGCCGGTCTGGGCCATCGGTACCGGGCTGACGCCGACGCTGGAGCAGATCGCCGAGGTCCACGCCGCCGTGCGCGCGGCCCTGGTCGAGCGGCTGGGGGAAGGGGGGCGAACCGCGCCGATCCTGTATGGCGGCTCGGTCAAGCCGTCGAACGCGGCGGAAATCCTGGCGGTCCAGGATGTCGGCGGCGCCCTGGTCGGCGGCGCGTCGCTGAAGGCCCAGGACTTCCTGGGCATCATCCGCGCACAGTGAGCGGATATCAGGGGTCGGGCCAACGATCCGTGGGCAACTGGGCTTCTATCAACGCGACGCGTTCGACTTCCAGCGCGGCGTCGGTAAGGCTTCGAGCCGATGCCTGGGTGCGTCTTGCATCAATCCACACCCGCAATTTGACCCGTTGGCCGCCGATGGTGAACACGAGCGTGCTGTCGCTGACGCGATGCCCCTTGAAACCATTGCCGTCCCTGCGGAAAGAGGCCGCCAACATGGCGAAGCCCTCCGGCGCGACGAGGGTGTAGCTCTCGCTGCGATAGCCGCTGCTCGATGTGACGCTTCCGCTCTTGGTCCCCGTTATTTCCTCGACCCCGTAAGCCTGCATCAATTGTTCGTCAGCCTGTCTGAACCGTTTGCGGACCCGTTCAAGCAGTTGGCGCAGAGCCTCGTCCGAGCCGCGGTTCGGGTCGGACTGATAGTCTCGATACAGTTCGAAGATGACGCCTCGCAGCCAGCGGACATCCAGATCCCCTGGCGGCGTCTTTTGGCTCCAGTTTGAGTGCAGATGCTCAAATGAAATCGGCAATATCCCGTCTCCCGCTGCGACGCCCTATGTATCATTGGTATGCGGCGATGAGTCGAGCGTCGGATCGCCGCGTTGCTCCGCCGCCGCAACAATGATAGACGCCGCCGCTTGATCGGCGTGCCCGCGCCTATATGTAAGCCGCCATGCTCCAGACCATTCTCCTTGTCGCCATGATCCTCGTCTCGATCGCCCTGACCGGGGTGATCCTGCTGCAACGTTCCGAAGGCGGCGCCTTGGGCATGGGCGGCGGGCCGTCGGGCTTCATGACGGCGCGCGGCGCCGGCAATCTGCTGACGCGGGCGACCTCGATCCTGGCGACCCTGTTCTTCCTCCTGGCCATCGGCCTGACGGTGTCGGGCAACATGACCCGAGCCAATCGTTCGGTCGTGGATGCGGACGCCGTCGGCAAGCTGGCCCTGGGCGACGAAGCCCCGGCCGCCGCCGCGCCTCAGCAGCCCGCCCCGGCGGCTCCGGCCCAAAACGCCGCGCCGTCGCTGGAGGACCTGGAAGCGAGCCTGCCGGCCGCCGCTTCCGCCCCGGCGTCTTCGTCGACCCAGCCGCAGCAATAAGGGATGAGCCGGGCGGTTATCCCCGGCTTCCTCTCCCGCCCTCAAAGTCTTCAGCGTTCGGCCGCCGAATCGGCGGTAGGGTGATCTCCCATGGCCCGTTACGTGTTCATCACTGGCGGCGTGGTTTCCTCATTGGGAAAAGGCCTCGCTTCCGCCGCTCTCGGCGCGCTTTTGCAAGCGCGCGGTTACACCGTCCGTCTGCGCAAGCTGGACCCCTATCTGAACGTCGATCCGGGCACGATGAGTCCGTATCAGCACGGCGAGGTCTTCGTGACCGACGACGGGGCCGAAACGGACCTCGACCTGGGCCACTATGAGCGGTTCACCGGCGTCTCGGCGGCCAAGTCGGACAACATCACCACCGGCCGCATCTATTCGACCATCCTGGAGAAAGAGCGGCGCGGCGACTATCTGGGCGCCACGGTCCAGGTCATTCCGCACGTCACCGACCAGATCAAACAATTCGTCCTGACCCCGGCGCTGACCGATGACGGCGACGAGGTTGACTTCGTTCTGGTCGAGATCGGCGGCACGGTCGGCGACATCGAGGGCCTGCCGTTCTTCGAGGCGATCCGCCAACTGGGCCAGGACCTGCCGCGCGGCCAGTCGTGCTTCATGCACCTGACCTTGCTGCCCTTCATCAAGACCGCGGGCGAGATGAAGACCAAGCCGACGCAGCACTCGGTCAAGGAGCTGCGCTCCATCGGCATCCAGCCCGACATCCTCTTGTGCCGCTGCGAACAGCCGATCCCGGCCGACGAGAAGCGCAAGATCGGCCTGTTCTGCAATGTGCGCGAGAGCGGCGTGATCCAGGCGATGGATTCGGCCGACATCTACGCCGTGCCGCTGGACTATCATCGTGAAGGGCTGGACGCCGAGGTCCTGGCCCATTTCGGCATCGCCGACGCGCCCATGCCGGACCTGTCGCGCTGGACCGAGATCGTCGACCGTCGCCTGAATCCGGACGGCGAGGTCACCGTGGCCGTGGTCGGCAAATACACGGTGCTGAAGGACGCCTACAAATCCCTGATCGAGGCCCTGCATCACGGCGGCGTCGCCAATCGGGTCAAGGTCAACATCGACTGGGTCGAGGCCGAGACCTTCGAAGGGGACCGAGACGCCTGCGAGGCGCGGCTGCAAGGCGCCCACGCCGTGCTGGTGCCAGGGGGCTTCGGAGAACGCGGCGCCGAGGGCAAGATCCTGGCGGCGCGCTTCGCCCGCGAACGCAATATTCCCTATTTCGGCATCTGTTTCGGTATGCAGATGGCGGTGATTGAATCGGCTCGACACCTGGCGGGTCACCCCCATGCGTCCTCGACCGAGTTCGGCCCGACGTCCGAACCGGTCGTCGGCCTGATGACCGAATGGGTCCAGGGCAATCAGCGTGTCCAGCGCGAGCAGGGCGGCGATCTGGGCGGCACCATGCGGCTGGGCGCTTATGACTCGACCTTGGCGCCGGATTCACGGATCGCTGAGATCTATGGTTCGACCGCCATCAGCGAGCGTCATCGCCACCGCTATGAGGTCAACATCAACTATCGCGAGGCGCTGGAGGCCTCGGGTATGCGTTTCGCGGGCCTGTCGCCCGACGGCGTCCTGCCCGAAACGGTCGAGCGCCCGGACCATCCGTGGTTCATCGGCGTCCAGTATCACCCGGAGCTGAAGAGCCGCCCGTTCGCCCCGCATCCCCTGTTCGCCGGTTTCATCGAAGCGGCCGTGGTGCAGAGCCGACTGGTCTGACGGTCAGATCCCGGCCAGCCCCGGGTCGCCTTCCAGCAGTTCCTGCCTGAGTTCAGGCCGCTCTCCCGGCCGCCATAACGAGACGCGGTGCGCCATGCGGTAGACTAGGGGGCCGCCGTCCTCGCCCTCGGCCCGTTCCAGCGGAACGGGAATACAGACGAATTCGGTCTCCAGCTCGTCAGGGGTCGCTCGCACCGTCGTATAGCCGTGACCGTTGGGGTCCATGAACTTGAGGTGGGGCGCCAACTCGGGGTTGCTCGCCGCCAGAGCCTGCTCGCGGTCGTGGGTCTGTTGCAGGACGAACGACGATCGGACGCCGTGCCTCAGGCTCAGCCCATAGGTGCTCTCCATCGTGCCGTCAGGCTTGTCGTGCAGGTTGACGAACCGGAGCGGCCGGTCTTTGGGCATGGTCAGGGCTTCGACCTCTCCGGCGCCCTGAGCCGAGATCGAACCGGTGATGAACTCCACCCCAACCGGGTCGAAGTCGCGCGGCGGCAGGGTCTTGCTGGCATAACCGGCCCAGAAGGCGTGCCGGTCGCCGGCCACGATGGCGAAGCCGGTGATGCCTTCTTGGCGGATCATGTCGAAAATCTCGCCATGCTCCAGGGCGAAGGGACCAGTCTGGTAGCCGTAGCCCGCGCCCGTCGGCCAGAAGTCGGACAGGGCCTCAGGCAGATTCTGGGGGTCCATACGCCGCGCCAGCGTGCCGAAGGAGTGGCCCCAGATCTTCCACGGCGCCTGGGCCGAGCGCAACCGATCCTTGAACCAGGCCATCTGTTCGAGACCCAGATAGGCCTCCGGCACGGCGTCCTTGTTCGGATTGGGATAGTCGACCTCTCCGATCCGAATGGCGTCCGGCGGCGAGGCCCCATTAGCCTCGCGGCCCATATCCAGAATCTCGAAGGCCTCTTCGGGAATGGCCCCGAACTTGATCCGCGGCAGACCGGCGTAATCCCCGCCGGGCGAGGTGTAGGACCGGTTGTCGGTCAGGATCATGTCCACGTTCCGGCCGTATCGGAACGCGCGCTGGATCTGCAGAGCCTTGATGGCCGCCAGATTGTTCGGCTCCAGACCCGTGCCTCGCGGATCGAATTCCTCGACCGGCCTGTTCTCGACGGCGGGCGCCTCGAACACATCTCCGCCCCCCGGCTTTCGCACCCGGGCGGGCTGATACTCATACCAGGCTTGGCTTGCCGCGACCTTCAGCTTCTGGGCCGGACGGATCTCGCCGTTGATGATCTGTTGGCTCTGATACGAACGCCAGTTGAACTCGTGGTTGTCCCAGACGGGCACGAAAGGCCATTGAGCGCGGGCGTCCTGAAGATCGGGATCGCTCAGATAGCCGCGATAGGCGGTGCGATAGTCTTCCAGATCCACCGGGATGTGGAACGCGGTGACCTTCTCGCCTGTGGGATAGCGCACGATGTCGCGCAGACGCCGCCCGCGTTCCATGCCGTTGGGGCTTTCCTCCGGGTACCAGACCAGTTCGTAGATGAAGTCGCCCAGATGCAGGACGAAGCCGATCTGTTCGTCGCGCGGGCGGCGCGCGTCTTCGAAGATCATGCGGCGATAGGCGTTCATGGCGCCCTGGGTGACGTCCTGACAACTGACGAAGGCGAACGTCGTCGGTCGGGGGTCGTCGTCCGCGGGAGCGGTCACGGTGCGGCCGACCCGGCTGGTGTTCCCCGCCTCATCGACGAAGCGGTACCAGTACTCGCGCCTCGGTCTCAGACCCGCGGCCAGGAAGCGGCAGGTCCAGTCCGTCGCGGCGGTGACTTCGACATCTCCACGGGCGATCAGGTTTCGGAAGCCGGAATCGTCAGCGACCTCGACCGCCAGACGATGCGTCGCCGCGTCGGCGTCCGGCGCGCGGCGCGTCCACAGCATGACGCTGTCCGGGCGTGGATCGCCCGAGGCGACGCCTTGGGGATACAGGTCGCGGCGCTCGGTTCGCACGGCGGCCAGCGTCGGGACCGCCCTGGTCCCAAACGCCAGAGCCGCGCCGAGAGCCGCGGCCTGAACGGCGAATGCGCGCCGCGACAGTCCAATCTCGTCCATGAGCCTCGCCTCACAAATGCAACGCCCGTCAGGGAGCGACGGCGCCCTGACCTCGCGATCCAGTACGATAGTCCGTATCGCACGTTCGTCTAGAGGCGTCGTGAAAGTCGTCGGCTTGCGGTGCGCGGCCGCCCCGTTGGACGCTCAGCCGTTCAGCCTACATCTGGCTCTTGATCAGCCGGTCGAAGATGCGGTCGCCCAGCCATTTGCGCACGCCGATCATCAACTTCGCATAGCGGCCGACGGCATAGCGGGTCTTGGGCCTGCGCGCCTTCACCGCGTCGCCCACCACATCGGCGATGACCCTGGGGTCCGTGCCTCGACCCTGGCCGTAGCTTCGGTTCATGGCGCGGGCGACGCCCTCGGCCATCTGGCCATAGGCGCCTCCGCCCGACCGTTCGAGCAGGCCGTTGGACGCCGCGTCGCCGAAACCGGTCTCGATCAGGCCCGGCTCGATCACCACGACGCGAACGCCGAACGGTTCGACCTCCAGCCGCAGACTGTCCGACCAGCCTTCCAGCGCGTGTTTGGTGGCGTGATACCAGGCGCCGAGCAGGGTGTAGATCTTGCCGCCCATCGAGGTGATGTTGACGATGGTCCCCGCACGGCGCGCCCGCATCGTCGGCAGCAGAAGCTGGGTCAGCCGCGCCGGGCCGAAGACGTTGACCTCGAACTGATAGCGCGCTTCGTCCAGCGGGATTTCTTCGACCGGGCCGTACAGTCCGTATCCGGCGTTGTTGACCAGCACATCGACGCCGCCCGACCGCTCGGTGATGGCCGCGACCGCCGCGACGATGTCTTCGTCCTTGGAGATGTCCATGCGCAACGGCACGGCGCCGCGCTGGGCCAGGTCGGCCATCCGGTCGATGTTGCGTGCGGCCACATAGACCAGATAGCCGTCGGCGATCAGCCGTTCTGCGATGCACTTGCCCATGCCGGATGACGCGCCGGTGACCAGGGCGACGGGTTGAGGCTTGCTTGTCATGGGATGCGCCTCTCGCGCTTAGAGTGGCGGACAGGGTGGGATTCGAACCCACGGTGGGCTTCCACCCACGGCGGTTTTCAAGACCGCTGCCTTAAACCACTCGGCCACCTGTCCACACGCCTGACGACGCGGGCAGGGGACATAGCAGGACAATGCCGCGTTAACCAAAGCGGAAATCTCATGCGCGCATCATCGACGCATGAATGGACCTGCGCGCGGCGTTCGGGGGTGGCGCGGCCTGGCCGTGATTGGTCTGGCCCTGACCTCGGCCGCCTGCGCCAGCGTGGGGGGAGGGACGACGCCGACACGGGGCGCGACGGTCCCCACGGTGTCCGATCCGGCTCCGATCGTCGGCGGGACTATGCGCCCCTATCAGGTGCGCGGTCGCTGGTACCGGCCCGAGGAACAGCCGAACTATGACGAGGTCGGCATGGCCTCTTGGTACGGCGACCAGTTCAACGGGCGGCCGACGGCGACCGGCGAGATCTTCGATATGCACGCCCTGACGGCGGCGCATAAGACCCTGCCTCTGCCCGGCCTGATCGAGGTCACCAACACGGCCAACGGGCGCCGTGTCGTGTTGCGGGTCAACGACCGGGGACCGTTCGTGGACGACCGAATCCTGGATCTGTCGCGCGGCGCGGCTCAGGAATTGGGCCTGTTGCAGGCCGGTGTGGGCCAGGTGCGGGTGCGGTATCTGGGCCGGGCGCCCCGACTGGGCGGCGGACGTCCGCTTCAGATCGCCGAGACCCAGAGCGTCCCGTCCCCGCCCGTCGCCGAGCCAAGCCGCTTCTGGGTTCAGGCGGGAAGCTTCCCCGACGGCGACCGCGCGCGGCGGGTCGCCGAGACCCTGGGGCGGTCGGCCCGCGTCGATGACGAGCCAGGGGGACGGTTTCGCGTGATGATGGGTCCCTGGCCCGACGCCAATGCGGCGGAGCGCGCGCGCCAGGCGGCCATCGCCTATGGCTATGTCGACGCCGTGCTGATTTCCGGCGGCTGAGACCGCCTGCGCCCTTGGCGGGGGGCGGGCGGATCGCCATTGTGATGCGGTGACTCGCGGCAAGTTCATCACCCTGGAAGGCGGCGAAGGCGCCGGCAAGACGACACAGGCCGTGCGCCTGGTCGAGCGTCTGCGCGAACGCGGCATCGAGACGATCCGCACCCGCGAACCCGGCGGCAGCCCCGGCGCCGAGGCCATTCGCAACCTGGTCGTCTCGGGCGAGACCGAGGCCTGGTCGCCGATGACCGAGACCCTGTTGATGTACGCCGCGCGTTCGGACCATCTGGAGCGGACCATTCGTCCGGCGCTGGAGGGCGGGCGCTGGGTCGTGTGCGACCGCTTCGCCGACTCCAGCCGCGCCTATCAGGGCGCTGGCGGCGGCGTCGCGCCCGGCGTCATCGAGGCGATCGACGCCGCCGTGGTCGGCGCCGACCAACCAGATCTGACCTTGGTCTTCGACCTGCCGGTCGAGGTGGGGCTTGAACGGGCCTTCGGGCGAGGCCTGTTCGAGACGCGGTTCGAGACCAAGGGTCTGGCCTTCCATCAACGATTGCGCGACGGCTTCGCCGACATCGCCCGACGCCATCCCGAACGCTGCGTCATGATCGACGCCGACGCCGACCCGGAAACCGTCGAGGCGCGCCTGTGGGCCACGGTGGAGGCGCGGCTGCTGTGACCGATCATCCGCGCGACCGCTTCGACCTTATGCCCGACACGGCCGCGGAAACCGCCTTCGTCGAGGCCTTGGAACGCGGGCGGCTGCACCACGCCTGGCTGCTGTGCGGACCCGAGGGCGTCGGCAAGGCCAGTTTCGCCTATCGCGCCGCCCGGCGGTTGTTGGGCGCAGCGCCCGATCCCGTGCGGGGTCCCTTGGGAGCGCGGCCCGACGATCCGGTCAGTCGGCTGGTCTCGGCGCAATCCCATCCCGATCTGCTGGTGCTGGAGCGGCTGGTCGAGGGCGGCAAGACCAAGCGCAACATCTCGGTCGATCAGGCGCGCGACCTGCCCGAATTCTTCGCCAAAAGCCCCTCGCGGGCGCGGCATCGGGTGGCGATCATCGATGCTGCGGACGATTTGAATTTGAATGCAGCCAATGCCTTGTTGAAGGTTCTTGAGGAACCGCCTGAGCGCGGCGTTCTGCTGCTGGTGACTCATGCGCCGGGCCGTCTGTTGGCGACCATTCGTTCTCGCTGCCGGCGTCTGGCCTTTCCGGTCTGGAGCGAGGACCGATTGGCCGATTTGATCGCACGGCGCACGGGCGTGGTCGGCGAGGCGGGGCGACGCGCCGCCGCCATGGCGGGCGGATCACCCGGCCGCGCCCTGGCCCTGGCCGAAGGTCCGGTGGTCGAGGCTGACGAACTGGCCCGCGCCTGGGTTGCGGCGGAGACCGTGGACCGGGCCGAACAACTGGCCGTCATCGACGGGTTTCGCGGCGCCGAGGGTCAGGCCCGGTTCGATATGCTGATGGCGCGCCTCATCGCGGCGGTGCGCGAGCGGGCGCTGGAGGCCGGGCCAGGGCAGGGGAGCCGTTGGGCCGAACTGTGGACCCGCCTGTCGGACCTGCCCGACCGAGCCTCGGGGCTGAACCTCGACAAGGGCGACGTGCTGTCGGGCGCCTTGGCCGATCTGGCGCGGACCAAGGCGGCCGTATGCTGATCGACAGCCACGTCAATCTGCACGCGCCTCAGTTCGACGAGGATCGCGACGCCGTCATCGCCCGCGCCCGCGACGCCGGGGTGCGGCTGATGGTCGAGATCTCTGATCGGCTGACCACCTTCGAGGCGACCCACGCCCTGGCCATGGCGCACGACGACATCTGGTGCACGGTCGGCGTTCACCCGCACGAGGCTAAGGATGCGGAGACTCTCACCGCGGCCGAGCTGCTGACGCTGGCCGAGCGGCCGCGCGTGGTCGGGATCGGCGAATGCGGCCTGGACTTCCACTATGACCTCAGCCCGCGCGACGTGCAGGCCCGGGTGTTTCGCCGACATATTGCGGCGGCCCGTGAAAGCGGTCTGCCGCTGGTGGTGCACACCCGCGAGGCCGACGCCGTCATGGCGGAAATTCTCAAGGCGGAAATGGCCGAGGGACCATTTCGATTGCTCATGCATTGCTACACGAGCGGCCCTGAACTTGCGAAGATCGCAGCGGAAATTGGAGCCTGGTTCTCGGTCTCGGGCATCGCCACCTTCAAGGCCGCCGAGGAGGTTCGGGCCATTATCCGCGATATGCCGGCCGACCGGATCATCGTCGAGACGGACTGCCCCTATCTGGCGCCGGTTCCGCATCGCGGGCGGCGCAACGAACCCGCCTATGTCGGCTTGGTGCTGGACAAGCTGGCCGAGATTCGGGGCTGGAGCCGGGAGGAGACGGATCGGCGCACGACCGACGCCTTCTTCGCCCTGTTCAACCGCATCCCGCGACCGACGGACTGAGCCGTGACCGGGTCCCTGGAGATCGTCATCCTTGGCTGCGGATCGTCCGGCGGCGTGCCACGCGGCGACGGCGACTGGGGCGTCTGCGATCCGGCCGAGCCGAGAAACCGTCGCAGCCGATGCTCGATGCTGGCGCGGCGGCGCGGGCCGGGCGGCGAGACCAATATCCTGATCGACACCTCGCCGGACCTGCGAAGCCAGGCGCTGGCGGCAAGGCTGACTTCGGTGACGGCCGTTCTCTACACCCACGACCACGCCGACCAGACGCATGGCGTCGATGACCTGAGGGTCTTCGCCCTGAGGGCGCGACGGCGCATTCCGGCCTGGATGGACGCGCCGACGCGCCACGCCCTGTACGAACGGTTTCGTTATATCTTTGAAAGTGTTGAAAACTATCCGACAATCGTTGATGCACTTGATCTTCCGCCGCATGGCGAACGCTGGTCGATAGACGGTCCCGGCGGCGCGATCCCGGTTGTGACCTTCGACCAGGCCCACGGGCCGATCCGGTCGGTCGGATATCGGTTGGGACCTGTGGCGTATTCCAGCGACGTGTCGGACCTGGATCAGGCCGCGCTGGACGCCGTGCGCGGCAGCGCGCTCTGGATCGTCGACGCCTTGCGCCTGACGCCGCATCCGACTCACGCGCATCTGGACAGGACGCTGGAATGGATCGCGGCCGCCGATGTGCAGCGCGCCGTGCTGACGAATCTACATATTGATATGGATTACGAGACTTTGAAGTCGATTGTTCCTTCAAATGTCGAGGTGGCGTTCGATGGCTGGAACGCTGAACTGGCGCTCTGACGGCATCAGATATTTCGCATAATATATCTTAGGCGATGAATGATCGTGCCGCCACAACACGCCGTTAAGTCGCCTTTCCGGTTCAGTATCCCCCGAAACTGCCCGCCGCGCCGGGAAAGACCACGGGGCTTTCGGTTCCGTCCTTCGCCACGGCGGCGACGCCGAAGAAATAGTTGTCGATGACGACGTTCCTGAGCGTGAACTCGGTCACGTCGCCGACCCAGCGGCTGTTGGTCCACTGCGGCGCATCGGTCAGGCGCCAATAGATGCGGTACCCGGCCAGATTGGGCGCCTGGGCGGCGGACGGTCGCGTCCATTTCAGCGTCGTGTCGGGGCTGACCGCGCCCTCGATGACCACATTGGCCGGCGGCGGCGGCGCCCAGGCCATGGAGGCCAGGGCCACGGCGTTCAGGGCCGTCAGCTTGGCGGCGTAGTCGAAGTCCACATATTCGATGGTGTCGCCGTAATGGCGGCCGTTCTCGGTGCGCAGATCCTGATGCTGGCGGTCGTAGTGCTCGTTGGTCTCCATGATACGCACGCCGGGCCAGCCCAGGTCGTTGAACGGTCGGTGATGCCCGCCCCGGCCGAAACGGTCGAGGCGATAGACCACCATGGTGTCCAGGTTGGGCACATACTGGTCGGCCAGCCGATCAATATAGCGGGCCAGGTTGCGGGCCGGGCTGTCGACCTCGCCGCCGGTGAAGCGCCGTTGCCGGGCCTCCTCGGGGGTTTCGGTGGCGCGGGTTCCCTCGGCGAAGATGCGGGCCGTGGTGTTGTCGACCACGCCGTTGATCCCGGCCGAATTGCCGATCATGTCGTTGTTCAGGAAAGCCTGGACGCGCCACCCTTCCCGCTTGGCCTCGGCCGCCAGGATGGCGCCGCCGAACAGGCCGTTCTCCTCGCCCGCCAGGGCCGCATAGACGATGGTCGCCGGAAAGCGGCGTTGGGTCAGGATGCGCGCCGCCTCCAGGGTTCCGGCCACGCCCGAGGCGTTGTCATTGGCGCCGGGCGCGTCGGAGGTGAAGTCCATGACGTCGGTAACGCGGCTGTCGATATCGCCGGACATGAAGACATAACGGTCGGGGTCGCTGGCTCCGCGCTGGATGGCGATGACGCTGACCACTTCGGTCGGATTGGGGATGCGCGGTCCCGTGACGACGTCGGAGACGTAGCGCACCTCCAGACAGTCGCCGCAAGCCGCCGAGATGCGTTGAAATTCCTCGAATATCCAACGACGGGCCGCGCCGATTCCGCGCGTCTGCGACTGGGTGTCGGACAGGGTGTGGCGCGTGCCGAAATCCACCAGGGTCTGAACATCGGCGCGAATGCGCTGGGCCGACGGCGCCGTGCCGATCTCATACAGGGCCGGAACCTCTGCGGGCGGCGGCGGCGTGTTCGAGGACTGAGCGGCGGCTTGCCCGGCCAACAGCAAGACGGCGGCGGAGACGGCGAACGAACCCTGCATGAGACATCCTTCGGAAAGCCCAAGGGACTGGTAGGCCGCCCGACCCGACCGGTCTAGATGTGGATGACCCGGCCATAGGCGTCGAGCGCCGCCTCGTGCATGGCCTCCGACATGGTCGGGTGCGGATAGACCGTGCCGTGCAGGTCTTCCTCGGTCGCCTCCATGGTCATGGCGGTGACATAGCCCTGGATCATCTCGGTGACCTCGGCGCCGATCATATGGGCGCCGATCAGGGCGCCGGTCTTGTCGTCGAACAGCACCTTGACGAAGCCGTCGGTGTCGCCCGCCGCAATGGCCTTGCCGTTCACCTTGAAGGGGAAGCGGCCGATCTTGACCGCCCGGCCCTGTTCCTTGGCCGCCTGTTCGGTCAGGCCGACCGAGGCCACCTGCGGCTGGGAATAGGTGCAGCCCGCGATGGGCGAGACGACGTGCGGCGTCTTGAAGCCGGCGATGTGTTCGGCGGCGTGGATGCCTTCATGGCTGGCCTTGTGCGCCAGCCAGGGCGCCCCGGCGCAGTCGCCGATGGCGTACAGCCCCTTCACATTGGTCTGGCAGTGGCCGTCGGTCTTGATGTGGCCGCGGTCCAGCTCGACGCCGAGCGCCTCCAGCCCGATCCCGTCGGTGTTGGCGGTGATGCCCACGGCCGAAATGCAGACTTCGGCTTCCAGCGTCTCGGCCTTGCCGCCGATCTCGATGGCGACCTGAACCGCTTTGGCGGACTTGGAGACCTTGGCCACCTTGGCGCCGACGCGGAATTTCATCCCGCGTTTCTCGAACGATTTCTGCGCTGCTTTGGAGACTTCCTCATCTTCCACCGGAAGAATACGCGGCAGGGCCTCGACCACGGTGACCTCGCAACCCAGGGCGCGATAGAAGCTGCCGAACTCGATGCCGATGGCCCCTGAACCGATGACGATCAGGGTCTTGGGCAGGAATTTCGGGGTCATGGCCTCGCGATAGGCCCAGATGCGGTCGCCGTCGGCCTCAAGCCCGATCTGCGGCAGGGCGCGGGCGCGGGCGCCCACAGCCAGCATGACCGATTTGGCCTGAACCGTGCGCGAGCCGCCGTCCTTGAGGGCGATGACGACCTTGGGCGCCCCCTGCCCTTTTTCGAGTTTCGCCGTGCCCTCGATGACCTCGATCTTGTTCTTCTTCATCAGGAAGCCGACGCCCGAGTTCAACTGTTTCGCCACGCCGCGCGAGCGGGCGATGATGGCGTCGAAGTCGAAGCCGACCTTTTCGGCCGACAGGCCGTAGTCCTTGAGGTGGCTCAGGCTCTCGTACTTCTCGCCCGACTTGAGCAGGGCCTTGGTCGGGATGCAGCCCCAGTTCAGGCAGATGCCGCCCAGGTTCTCGCGCTCGACGATGGCCGTCTTCAGGCCCAGTTGGCTGGCGCGGATGGCGGCGACATAGCCGCCCGGACCCGAGCCGATGACGATGAGATCGAAGGTGTCAGCCACGGATGAAGTCCTCAACTTGGAGAAACACGGTCATAGCCCAGGGCGAAGCCCGGGGCCTAATGCAGTCTGGCCTTGCCGCGGACGATGTCCGAGACGTGACGGCCGCAAAGGTCGCCGGCCACCAGCAGTTCGTCGGCCTGGCGGTCGGCCAGGGCCATGATGGCGGAATGTTGGGCGGGGGTGACGGCGGCGCCGCCCTCGACCACGGCCCAGGCGGCGTGATTGGCCTCCAGTCCGGTGTCCAGGGCCTTGAGCGCGGCCTCGTCGATTTCGCGGAACGGCATCAACATCTTGAGCTTGAGATATTCCTGATTCAGCTCGGCGTAGCGCTCGTCATTGACCTCCATGGCCTCGCGCAGGGTGGCGGCGGTGACCGAACCGACGGGCGCCTTCAGGGCGGCGTCGATGACGCCGAAATTCTGATTGATGCGGGCGGAGACGGCGTTCAACGCCAGGCAGGCCTGAAGCTGGTTCTCGAACACCATCTGCTGGGCCGTCGCCTGGGTCAGGTTCATGGCCTGGAGCGAGGTGAAGATCGAGGTCATGCCGACAAGCACCGCCACCAGGGTCGAGACCAGGGGCAGGACGGCCGCGCGCGGCAGGCCAGGCCGCCCCTGAGCCGGAGGCTCCGGCCGGTCGTCCTCGCGTTCGTCGTCGTTCAGCCCCATGACGCCTCTTTCGAGAGTTTTCCGTCAGGCCAGCATGGTCACGGGGTCTTCGATCATGGCCTTGAAGGCCTGAAGGAATCTGGCCCCCACGGCGCCGTCTACGACGCGGTGATCGCAGGTCAGGGTGACGGTCATGACCGTGGCCACGGCCAGTTGACCGTTCTTGACGACCGGGCGCTGTTCGCCGGCGCCGACGCTCATGATCGCGCCCTGCGGCTCGTTGATGATCGAGGCGAAGGCCTTGATGCCGAACATACCCAGGTTGGAGACCGAGAAGGTGCCGCCCTGGAATTCCTCGGGCTTCAGCTTGCGGTCGCGGGCGCGTTTGGCGAGGTCTTTCGACTCCGTGGCGATCTGCGACAGGGACTTCAGCTCGGCCTGACGGATGATCGGAGTGATCAGACCGCCGTCGATCGCCACCGCCATGGCCACGTCGGCATGGTGGTGCATGGCGATGCCTTCGGGCGTGTAGCTGGCGTTGGCGTCCGGCACGGCCTTCAGGGCCATGGCCGAGGCCTTGATGACGAAGTCGTTGACCGAGACCTTGACGCCCTGGGCCTCCAGCAACGCATTGACCTTGGCGCGCGCGGCCAGCAGGCCGTCGATCTCGCAGTCGATGGTCAGCGGGAAGTGCGGCACGTCGCGGAAGCTGTCGGTCAGGCGCCGGGCGATGGCCTTGCGCATACCGTCCAGCGGGATCAGGTCGTAGCTGCCGGGAGCGATGCCCTGCTGCTCCAGCGACAGGACCTTGCGCGGTTCGCCGACAGCGGCGGCCGACGAGACCGACGGCGCGGCGCCGCCCTTCAATCCCTCGACATCGCGGCGGACGATGCGGCCGTGCGGGCCGGTGCCCTTGATCGACGCCAGGTCGACGCCGTTCTGGGCGGCGATGCGCCGGGCCAGGGGCGAGGCGAAGACGCGGCCGCCATCGGCGGATTTCGGCGCCGGAGCGGCTTTCGGCGCTTCGGCGGCGGGCGCCGGTTTGGTCTCGGCCTTCGGAGCCTCTGCGGCCTTGGGCGCATCCGCCTTCGGCGCCGGAGCGGCGGTTCCGCCCTCGCCTTTCAGACGGGCGATGACGGTGTTGACCTTCACGCCCTCGGAGCCTTCCGGGACCAGGATTTCGAGGACTTCGCCCTCATCGACGGCTTCGACCTCCATGGTCGCCTTGTCGGTCTCGATCTCGGCGATCACGTCGCCCGCCTTGACCACATCGCCCGCCTTGACGTGCCATTTGGCGAGGACGCCCTCCTCCATGGTCGGAGACAGGGCTGGCATCAGGATGTCGGTCATGCCGCGCCTCCGCCCGGCTGTTCGGTAAGGGTGTCGAACTCAGGTCCGGCCAGGGTCTGCTCCAGCCCCTTGAGGATGGCCTTGTAGCTGTCCTCGCCGTTCATGCCGCGCTGCATCTCATAGACGCGCGACATATGCCGGGCGGCCTGGGCCAGGACTTCTCCGAACCGCGTCGGATCGTTGAAGGCGGGCTTCAGCGTCATCACCGGAACGCCGCGCGACCACCACAGGCGCATGATCTCGACCGCCTGCGGGTCCGAGGCGACGTCGGACGGAGTGGTCAGGGCGAAATCGGGTTCGTGGGCCGCGTCGGTCATGCCATCACCGCCTTCACGGCCTTGACGATCTTGTCCACGCCGGGAAGCGACAGGGCCTCCAGATTGGCGGCGTAGGGCAGAGGCACGTCTTCCTGATGCACCCGCAGCGGCGGAGCGTCGAGATAGTCGAAGGCGTGTTCGATGACCCGGGCCACGACCTCGGCGCCGACGCCCATCGGACCCCAGCCTTCCTCGGCCGAGACCAGGCGGCTGGTCTTCTTCACGCTTTCGACGATGGTCTGGTGGTCCAGCGGACGTAGGCTGCGCAGATCGACGACCTCGCAACTGATCCCCTCGCCTTGCAACTGCTCGGCGGCCTGAAGGGCGAAGCCGACCATGCGGCTGTGCGCCGTGATGGTGACGTCGGTCCCTTCGCGTCGGACCTTGGCCTTGCCGATGGGCACGATCCAGTCCTCGACATCGGGCACGTCGAACTCCAGCCCGTACATCATCTCGTGTTCGAGGAAGACGACCGGGTTCGGGTCGCGGATGGCGGCCTTCATCAGGCCCTTGGCGTCGGCGGCGTCATAGGGGGCCACGACCTTCAGACCCGGCACGTTGGCGTACCAGGCCGAATAGTCCTGGCTGTGCTGGGCCGCCACGCGGCTGGCGGCGCCGTTGGGACCGCGGAAGACGATGGGCGCGCGGATCTGTCCGCCCGACATATACAGGGTCTTGGCCGCCGAATTGATGATGTGGTCGATCGCCTGCATGGCGAAGTTGAACGTCATGAACTCGATGATCGGCTTCAACCCGCTCATGGCCGCGCCGACGCCCAGGCCGGCGAAGCCGTGCTCGGTGATCGGGGTGTCGACCACCCGCTTGGGTCCGAACTCCTGCAACAGTTCGCGGCTGACCTTGTAGGCGCCCTGATACTGGGCGACTTCCTCGCCCATCAGGAAGACGCGGTCGTCGCGGCGCATCTCCTCGGCCATGGCGTCGCGCAGGGCGTCGCGGATGGTGGTCTTCACCAGTTTGGCGTCGGCCGGAACTTCGGGGTCGCGCAGTTCGACGGCGGGACCGAAGTCGGTGTCGTCGGTCTTGTTCGAACCGCCGCCCTGACCGTCAGGCGGCAGGGCGACCGGATCGGCCGTGACCACCATCGTCGGCGCGGGCGCGGCGGTTCCGCCCTCGCCCGACAAGCGCGCGATGACGGTGTTGACCTTCACGCCCTCGGAGCCTTCCGGGACCAGGATTTCGAGGACTTCGCCCTCATCGACGGCCTCGACCTCCATGGTCGCCTTGTCGGTCTCGATCTCGGCGATCACGTCGCCCGCCTTGACCACATCGCCCGCCTTGACGTGCCATTTGGTCAGCGTGCCCTCTTCCATGGTGGGCGACAGCGCCGGCATCAGAATGTCGGTCAACGGTCAGGCCTCCACATAGACGTCGGTATAGAGTTCGGACGGGTCCGGCTCGGGGCTTTCTTGGGCGAACTGGACGGCCTCGGCGACGATGGCCTTGATCTCGTTATCGATGACCTTGAGTTCGTCCTCGGTCACCTTGGCCTGGTCCAGCAGCATCTTGATGTGATCGATCGGGTCGCGGGTCTTCTTGACCTCGTCGACCTCTTCCTTGGTGCGGTATTTGGCCGGGTCCGACATGGAATGGCCGCGATAACGATAGGTCTTCACCTCCAGGATGAAGGGACCGCCGCCTTCGCGCGCGCGCTTCACCGCACGGGCCGTGGCGTCGCGTACGGCCAGAACGTCCATGCCGTCGACCTGTTCGCCCGGGATGCCGAAGCTGGCGCCGCGCTGGTACAGCTCGGTCGTGGCCGACGAGCGTTCGATGCTCGTGCCCATGGCGTACTGGTTGTTCTCGATGATGTAGATGGCCGGCAGCTTCCAGAGCTGGGCCATGTTGAAGCTCTCGTAGACCTGGCCCTGATTGGCCGCGCCGTCGCCGAAATAGACGAAGCTAACCGAATCGTCGCCACGGTACCAACCGGCGAAGGCCAGGCCGGTGCCCAACGCCACCTGGGCGCCGACGATGCCGTGCCCGCCGTAGAAGCCGGTCGGCACGTCGAACATATGCATCGAGCCGCCCTTGCCCTTGGACGAGCCGCCGATGCGGCCGGTCAGCTCGGCCATCACCTCTTTCGGGTCCATGCCCGCGGCCAGCATATGGCCGTGGTCGCGGTAGCCGGTGATGATCTTGTCATAGCCCTGTTTGACGCTCTCCTGAACGCCCACGGCCACGGCCTCCTGACCGATGTACAGGTGGCAGAAGCCGCCGATCAGGCCCATGCCGTACAGTTGGCCCGCCCGCTCCTCGAAGCGGCGGATCAGGACCATCTCGCGATAGAAGCGAAGCAGGTCTTCCTTTGACGCCTGTGGGGCGTTGGGAATCTTTTTCGAAGTCGTCTTGTCGGAGGGGGCTTTCGCCATCCGCCATCTCCCGGCTGGGCCTCGTAGAGGGGCCTTCTGTCGTTACGTAAGCGGCTTTAGCAGCCTTCGTTCCCGAAAGGCAAAGTCGGCCGATCAGGATGTAACGAAAGTTCAGGAAGGGGCGGATTTGGAAGGCTGCGCGGCCGCGGCGGAGACGCGGATCACATAGTCGCGCGGGTCGGCGAATCCGAGCACGGCGCGGGCGCGCTCCTCCAGCAGATCGCGCGACAGGCTTTCGCTGCGCAGGTAACGGACGCGGACCTCAAGGTCCTGACGCTGTTCAGTCAGGTCGTGGAGCTGGGTTTCGCGTTGCTCCAGCAGACTGTCGCGTTCCGCCGCGCCGAGCAGGCCCCGCTCGCCCGTCAGCGCCTGCACCCCGAGGTACAGCACGGCCGCCAGCAGACAGAGGGAAAGGGTATAGGGCTTCATCCGTTCGGGCATTTCGGACGCTCCTTCTGAGCGCGGACTCACAGTTGATTGAATGTGAGCGGAAATGCCTAACGAACCGTAGCTTGAGCGTAAGATGTCATGCCGTCTCAACGCACTCGCGCCGTCATCCTCGGGCTTGATCCGAGGATGACGGAGGTCGAGCTTGGGCGGCGCGCTTACCGGCTCAGCAGCATTCCGTCGCCGTAATAGGCGCCCTGGTCGCCCAGCATCTCTTCAATGCGCAGCAACTGATTGTATTTGGCCGTGCGATCCGAACGGGCCAGCGAACCCGTCTTGATCTGTCCGCAGTTGGTGGCCACGGCCAGGTCGGCGATGGTGGCGTCCTCGGTCTCGCCCGAACGGTGGCTCATGACGGCAGTGTAGCCCGCACGATGGGCCATATCGACCG
Source organism: Caulobacterales bacterium (assembly GCA_017302335.1). Lineage (GTDB taxonomy): Bacteria > Pseudomonadota > Alphaproteobacteria > Caulobacterales > Caulobacteraceae > Brevundimonas. The sequence goes on from JAFLCT010000004.1 coordinate 28,018, forward strand.
CATCCAGGGTCTCGGAAAGCGTGCCGATCTGATTGACCTTGATCAGGATCGAATTGGCCAGGCCTTCGCCGATGCCGGCGGCCAGGCGTGCGGGATTGGTCACGAACAGGTCGTCGCCGACCAGTTGGATACGATCCCCCAGACGGTCGGTCAGAATCTTCCAGCCGTCGAAGTCGTCCTCGGCGCAGCCGTCCTCGATCGAGACGATGGGGAAGCGTTCGCACAGATCAGCCAGGTAGCCGACCATGCCCTCGGAATCCAAGGTCTTGCCCTCGCCCGCCAAGACGTATTCGCCGTCCTTGAAGAACTCGGTCGAGGCGACGTCCAGGCCCAGGTGGAAGTCCTCGCCCGCCAGATACCCGGCCGCCTGACCGGCCTTGGTGATGAACTCCAGCGCCGCCTCGGCCGAGACCAGATTGGGGGCGAAGCCGCCCTCGTCGCCGACATTGGTGTTGTGACCGGCGCTCTTTAAGGCGCTCTTCAGGGCGTGGAAGATCTCGGTTCCCATGCGCAGACCTTCCGAAAAGGTCTCGGCGCCGGTCGGCAGGATCATGAATTCCTGGATATCGATCGGATTGTCGGCGTGGGCGCCGCCGTTGATGATGTTCATCATCGGCGTCGGCAGGATGCGGGCCGAGACCCCGCCCAGATAGCGATACAGCGGCAGATTGGCCGACACCGCGCTGGCCTTGGCGCAGGCCAGGCTGACGCCCAGGATGGCGTTGGCGCCCAGACGCGCCTTGTTGGGCGTTCCATCCAGGCCGATCAGGGTCGAATCGATGCGGCGCTGATCCTCGGCGTCCATGCCGCTGAGGGCGTCGAAGATCTCGCCGTTGACGGCGTCGACCGCCTTCTGGACGCCCTTGCCGCCCCACAGGTCCTTGTCGCCGTCGCGCAATTCGACCGCCTCATGCGCGCCGGTCGAGGCGCCCGAGGGCACGGCGGCGCGGCCGAAGCTGCCGTCGTCCAGCGTCACGTCGACCTCGACCGTCGGATTGCCCCGGCTGTCGAGAATCTGGCGGGCGACGATGTCGGCGATATCGGTCATGGCGGGGCCTTCGGGCTGGCGAATTGAACAATTGCGCGCGGTTTAGCCGAGGCGGAGGCGAATCGCCAATCTTCGGCCGATCATCGGCATATGGCGGCGTCTCAAACGCACGAAAACGGCGCGCGGACCCGCCGCGCGCCGTCAAACGCTCATCAGAAGCCGTAGGAGAGCTTAGTCTTCCTTCGGCGTCAGGACCTGGCGACCGCGATAGGTGCCGGTCTTCAGGTCGATGTGGTGCGGGCGCTTCAGCTCGCCGGTGTCCTTGTCCTCGACATAGGCGTTGGCGCCCAGGGCGTCGTGGGCGCGGCGCATATTGCGACGCGAGGGAGATACTTTGCGCTTCGGAACGGCCATGTCCGTCTCAACTTCCAGGTCGGCGCCGCGGTCGGGCGCGAAAACGATTGCGGCGGCCCAGGGAGGAGCCGCCACGTGAGCGCGGGCTTATGCATGAAGCCGCAGGCGATTTCAAGGCCGGGCGCGCGTATGCCAGTCCCCCCGCGAAAGGGCGAAATAAACGCTGTCCTTCCACTCGCCGCCGACATTCCAGGTGCGTTCGGCGACGCCGGTTCGGGTGAAGCCCAGTTTCTGGATGACGCGCAACGAGGCGGCGTTGTCGGGATCGATGTCGGCGGTGGCCTGGGCGTGGTCCGTCGTGGCGAACAGGCGATCCAGCGCCGCCGTCAGCGCCTCTGTCGCCAACCCCTGACCCCAATGGTCCGGGTGCAGGATGTAGCCGAGGTCCGGCGGCCGGTAGAAGCCGACCTTGCCGATGACCCGACCGTCCCGCTCGATCACCAGGTCCAGCCCAGCGCCCCCACCGGCGACCATGGCGGCCAGCCATTCGCGCGTCTGATCCAGGTCGACGTGCGGGGGCGTCGACCACCAGCGCATGGCCAGGGGGTCGGACAGCACCGCGTGCATATCGGCCAGGTCGTCTTCGCGCGCGGGGCGCAGAACCAGCCGGGCGGTTTCGATCCGCATGATCAGACGATCTCCTTGCTCATGACGATGAAATGGAGATCGTCGCGCAGCGGCAGGCCCAGCCGGGGGTTGTCGTAATCGAACGGCAGGGTCCGGCCGGTGTCGCGATACCCCAGCCGTTGATACCAGGCGATCAGTTCGTCGCGCTGAGGGAAGACGGAGATATGGACGCGCCGGGCGTCGAATCGGGCCGCCAGTTCGCGTTCGGCGACGGCGACCAGGCGACGGCCCAGCCCGGCGGCCTGGAGCGTCGGGCGAACCGACAACATACCGAAATAGCCGGTCCCGCGCCCTCGGTCGGCGATCAGGATGCAACCGACTAGTTCGGCTCCGCGCCAGGCGGTCAACAGGACCTGGGCCGGGTCGGCGATGATGTCCGCCAGATCGTCGGGATCGGTGCGTTGACCGTCCAGCAGGTCGGCCTCGGTCGTCCAACCGGCGCGAGAGACCTCGCCGCGATAGGCGCTTTCGATCAGGGCGTGCAGGGCCGGAATGTCGGCCGCTGTCGCGGGACGGATGGTCGGGTCAGTCATTCAGCAGGTCCGCGACAGCCTCTCCGATCGCCAGTGAACTGGTCAGGCCCGGGCTTTCGATCCCGAACAGGGCCGCCAGTCCCTCAAGCCCGTGAACGTCGCGGCCGTACAGTTGGAAATCGGGCTGGGCCTGGTCCGGCCCGTGCAGCTTGGGCCGGATGCCCGCATAGTCGGGCGTCAGCCGATCGGCGTCGAGACCGGGCCAGAAACGGCTGATATAGCAGGCGAATTCGTCACGCTTGGACGGATCGACCGAATAGTCCTCGGTCTCGACATAGGCCAGATCGGGACCGAACACCCCTTGCCCGCCCAGGTCGCGCCGATAGTGGGTGCCCAGGGCGCCGGCGATGGGCGGCGGGTAGATCAACCGATCGAACGGCGCCGGGCCGGTCAGGCGGAAATAGACGCCCTTGCCGAGGTGGCGCGTCGGGATTCGGTCGGCGGGATAGCCGTCGATGCGCGCGGCGACGGCCTGGGCTTCAAGCCCCGGCGCCGTGACCAGAAAACGGGTGGTCAGAACCGCCCCGCCCTCTCCGCCCGCCGTGATTCGGAAACCGCCTTCAGGCAGAGGTTCGGCGCGTTCGAAAGGGGTCGAGACCACAACCGATCCGCCCGCGTCTTCGATCTCGCCCTGCAAGGCCACCATATAGCCGTGGCTGTCGAAGACGCCGCTTTCGGGCGACAGGATCGCGGCGTGGGCGTTCAGGGCGGGTTCCAGCGCCCGCGCCTGGGCGCCCGTCAGATGGTCCAGGTTTTCGACGCCGTTGGTCACGGCCTGGTTGAAGATGCCCTCGATGCGCGAAACCTCGGTCTCGTCGGTCGCCACGACCAGTTTGCCGCATTTGTGATGCTCGACCTTGTGCTCGTCGAGGAAGGCGTAGAGCGCGCGGCGGCCCTGAACGCAGAAGCGGGCCTTCAGCGAACCCGTCGGATAGTAGAGACCGGCGTGAATGACTTCGGAGTTCCTAGACGACACCCCCTGGCCGATATGGGGCTGAGCCTCCAGCACCAACACCGACAGCCCGCGTCGCGCCAGCGTTCGCCCACAGGCCAGGCCGACCGCACCCGCGCCGACCACGGTCGCATCGAAATCGAAACTCATCCCGCTCCGCCCAGAAAAAACCCTCAGAGGCGGGCAAAGGGCGTATGAGCCGCCACGGACGACGAACCGCGGTCCTTCAACCGCCCATCCCTGTCCGCCGTCGCCTCGCCTTCCTCTTTCGCCTGTCTTATCCGCCTCGGCCGCTGTCGGCCATGGCGCCCTCGCCGTTTCGGACCCGCCCTATGCCCTTCCCGCCCTCGCACCCTTCACTGGACCGCGCCCTCGCCGGACGCGGTTATGAGACGCCCACGCCGGTGCAACTGGCGGTTCTGGACGCGGAGGCGGATGGGCGCGACCTGCTGGTCTCGGCCCAGACCGGCTCGGGCAAGACGGTGGCCTTCGGCCTGGCCGCGGCGCCGACCCTGCTGGGCCAGGCCGAACGGTTCGACAAGGCCGCCGCGCCCCTGGCCCTGGTCATCGCCCCGACGCGGGAGCTGGCCTTGCAGGTCAACACCGAACTGGACTGGCTGTACGCCGAGGCCGGCGCGCGGGTCGTGTCCTGCGTCGGCGGCATGGACGCCCGCAAGGAGGCGCGGACGCTGAATTTCGGCGCCCATATCGTCGTCGGCACGCCGGGGCGCCTGCGCGACCACATCGAGCGGGGCAATCTGGACCTGTCGGCGATCCGCGTCGTCGTGCTGGATGAGGCCGACGAGATGCTGGACATGGGCTTCAAGGAAGACCTGGAGTTCATCCTGGAGACCACGCCCGAGGACCGGCGCACCCTGATGTTCTCGGCCACCCTGGCGCGCGAGATCGTGACGCTGGCCAGGACCTATCAGCGCGACGCCCTGCGCATCGACGCCACGGCCAAGGATCGGCCGCACGGCGACATCGAATACCGCGCCATGCGCATCGCCCCGACCGACATGGAGCACGCCGTCGTCAATGTGCTGCGCTATTTCGAGGCGCCGGGGGCCATCGTCTTCTGCAACACGCGCGAGGCGGTGAACCATCTGCACGCCGCCTTGCGCGAGCGGGGCTTCGCGGCCGTGGGCCTGTCGGGCGAACTGAGCCAACGCGAGCGGTCGGACGCCTTGCAGGCGTTGCGCGACGGCCATGCGCGGGTGTGCGTGGCCACAGATGTGGCGGCGCGCGGGCTGGACTTGCCGGATCTGGGGCTGGTGGTGCACGCCCAGCCGCCGATCAACCAGCAGGCCCTGTTGCACCGCTCGGGCCGCACGGGCCGGGCCGGACGCAAGGGCGTGTCGGTCGTGCTGGTCAGCTACGCCCGCCGCCGCAAGGTCGAACGGATGTTCCACGAGGCCCGCCTGAACGCGGTGTGGAGCGGCCCGCCCTCGGCCGAAGAGATCCGTGAGAAGGACCGTACGCGGCTGTTGGACGGTCTGACGGCGGCCGAGACCTTCTCGGAGGAAGAACTGACCCTGGCCCGCGAACTTCTGGCGCGTCGGTCGCCGGAAGAAGTGGCGGCCTTGCTTGTGCGTCAACGCAAGGCGGCCATGCCTGAGCCGGAAGAGGTCTATGACGACGAACGGATGAAGCGCGACCAGACGCGGACCAAGGACGAAGCCTTCGTCGACTTCGCCCGCGACGCCGACTGCGACTGGTTCCGCATCAATCTGGGGCGCGAGAAGAACGCCGATCCGAAATGGCTGCTGCCGCTGATCTGCCGCCTGGGCCATGTGACCAAGCGCGACATCGGCGCGATCCGCATCTTCGAACGCGACACCAAGTTCGAGATCACCCGTTCGGCTGTCGAACGCTTCACCCAGGCGATCCAGACGCCCGCCGAGGACGGCATGAAGATCGAACCTACGGTCGCTCCGGCGCCGAAGGAGCGCACGGCCCCGCCGCGCGGCAATCGGCCGCCGCCCGAGGCGCGCGGCAACGACCGCCGCGACGGCAAAAAGCCCTGGGAGAAGAAACCCCGCGCCGAAGGCGGCTCGCATGAAGGCGCGAAGAAGCCCTGGGAGAAGAAGCCGCGCGGCAATGACGCGGCGGGGGCTGGCGGCGACAAGCCGTGGTCGAAGAGTCCGCGCGGACCCAAGCCGGACGGCGACAAGCCTTGGGAGAAGAAGGCCAGACCCGCAGGCGACAAACCGTGGGCGAAGAAGGCGGGCGCCGACAAGGGCAAGCCGAAATACAAGGCGAAGACCCGTCCCTAATCCCTCTCCCATTGGGAGAGGGCTTGAGCGCACGGCGGCGTCAGCCGTCGTTCTTGCGCGAAAGGGTGAGGGTCGGATGTCGGGTGATGATCGTCGGGCAGCCGCCCCTCACCCTTTCGGCTGACGCTTCGCTACGCTCAGCGAGCCTCAAGCCCTCTCCCATCGGGAGAGGGGTATCGTCTTCTGGCCTCGGCCTCGAAACACGACATCAACCGATCGACCGCGCGGTCGAAATTGGCGTGCAGCATGGCGTCGAGGATGCGTGATTTGAAGGCGAAGTCAATCATGAACTCCACGCGAGAACCTGCGGGATCAGAATGGAATTCCCAGCGGTTCTTCAGGTGCTTGAACGGCCCGCGGATCAGGCCGACCTCGACCACGCAGCGGTTCGCGTCATATCGCACCCAGGTCGAGAACCGCTCTTTCAGCATGGCGAAGCCGACCCCGGCCTCGGCGTCCAACAGGGACACGCCAGGCGCCTCCTCGCGCACGTTCCAGACCCGCATCGACGTCACCCACGGCACGAAGTCGGGATAGGCGCACACGTCGGCGACCAGGGCCGCCAACTGCTGCGGCGTCCACGGCAGGATCTTGGTGACGCGATGGATGGCCAAGCGCCCTACTCCGTCATCCTCGGGCTTGACCCATCAACGCCGATTCAGCCCTTCGCGCGCCGCCTTCAGCCGGGCGAAGTCGTCGCCCGCGTGATGGGAGCTGCGGGTCAGGGGGCTGGACGACACCATCAGGAAGCCCTTGGCGCGGGCGATGGCTTCATAGGCCTTGAACTCTTCCGGCGTGACGAAGCGGTCGATGGCGGCGTGTTTTCGGGTCGGCTGCAAATACTGGCCGATGGTGATGAAGTCGACGCCGGCCGAGCGCATATCGTCCATCACCTGCATGACCTCTTCGCGGGTCTCGCCCAGGCCGACCATGATGCCGGACTTGGTGAACTGGTTCGGATCGCGCTCCTTGACCATCTGCAACAGGCGCAGCGAGTGGAAGTAGCGGGCGCCGGGCCGGATCTTCAGGTACAGGCGCGGCACCGTCTCCAGGTTGTGGTTGAAGACGTCGGGCCGGGCGTCGATCATCACCTCGGACGCGCCGTCCTTGCGCAGGAAGTCGGGGGTCAGGATTTCGACGGTGGTGTTCGGGGCCTGAAGGCGGATCTGGCGCACCACCTCGGCGAAGTGGGCGGCGCCGCCGTCATCGACGTCGTCACGATCGACGCTGGTGATGACCACGTGGTTCAGACCCATCTGCTGGACGGCCAGGCCGACCTTGGCGGGTTCCTCGGGGTCCAGCGGCTGAGGCAGGCCCGTCTTGACGTTGCAGAAGGCGCAGGCCCGCGTGCAGGTGTCGCCCATGATCATCAACGTGGCGTGCTTCTGGCTCCAGCACTCGCCGATGTTCGGGCAGGCCGCCTCTTCGCAGACGGTGTGCAGACCCTTTTCCTTCACGATAGAGCGGGTGGCGTTGTACTGGCCCGAACCGGGCGCCTTGACGCGTAGCCAGTCGGGTTTGCGCAGCACGGGGCTGTCCGGCCGGTTTTGCTTCTCCGGGTGGCGAAGCTGGGCGGGCGCGGTTTTGAGCGTGTCGATCAGGGTGACCATTTCGCCCGCTATGTCGGCTTTCACGGCGGCAAAGGCAAGTTATGCCGAGGGCGGATCACCCGACCGAACATCACGGCGCGTTACGCATCTTTTCTTCGGCGCATTGGGCCTTTAGTTTCATCCGACAGGACGCGGGCGGCCAAGACCCGCAATGGAGGAACCGCTTGGGCGTTTCGGCTGAGTTGCTTGCGGGGCAGGAACCGATCTTCGACGCGCTGATCAGCGCGCGTGACCAGTTCGGCGACAAGGAGATCCTGGAAGATCAGGACCGCAAGCCCCTGACCTATACCGGTCTGATCCGCGCCGCCTTCGTCCTGGGCAGGAAGCTGGCCGCCATGACCGAACCGGGTGAGCGCGTGGGCGTATTGCTGCCCTCCAGCGCTGGGGTGGTGGTGACCTTCTATGGGTTGCACGCCCATGGGCGCACGCCGGTGATGCTGAATTTCACCTCGGGCGAACGGAACTTGAAGGCCGCCATCAAGGCCGCGGGCGTGAAGAAGGTCCTGACGGCCAAACGCTTCATCCAGCAGGCCAAGCTGGAAGGGCTGATCGACGACCTGTCCAGCGTCGCTGAAATCGTCTGGCTGGACGACGTGCGCAAGACGATCGGACTTCAGGACAAGATCTACGGCTTGCTGGCCGGCATGGCGCCGCGCCGGTTCCGTGTGCGGACGAAGCTGGAGGACCCCGGCGTCATCCTGTTCACTTCGGGCAGTTTCGGCGCCCCCAAGGGCGTGGTGCTGAGCCAGGCCAATCTGACCGCCAACGTCCGTCAGGTCGCCGCCCATATCGACCTGAACCCCGACTGGGTGATGTTCAACCCGCTGCCGACCTTCCATTGTTTCGGGCTGACGGGCGGGGTGTTGCTGCCGCTGCTGTGCGGGATGAAGGCGTTCCAATATCCGTCGCCGTTGCACGCCAAACAGATTGTCGAACTGCTGCCCGAGGTGAAGGCCTCGATCCTGTTCGCGACCGACACCTTCCTGAACCAGTACGCCCGCGTCGCCGGGCCGGACGACTTCTCGACGCTCAAATTCGTGGTGGCGGGCGCCGAGCGCGTGCGCGACGAGACCCATCACCTGTTCAACACCAAATTCGGCGGGCTGAAGCTGCTGGAAGGCTATGGCGCCACCGAGGCCGCGCCGGTCGTCGCCGTGAACCATCCCGACCGCAACCGACCGGGCACGGTCGGCCAGATGCTGCCGGGCATGGAGTGGAAGCTGACGCCGGTGCCGGGCATCGAGGCGGGCGGGCGGCTGTATCTGCGCGGTCCCAATGTCATGAAGGGGTATCTGTCGGCCGACGACCCCCAGGTGATCGAACCGTTGGCGGGCGGCTGGCACGACACGGGCGATATCGTCGATGTGGACCGAGACGGCTATGTCGCGATCCTGGGACGGGTGAAACGGTTCGCCAAGATCGGCGGCGAGATGGTCAGCCTGACCGCCGTTGAAGGTCTGGCCAGCGCCGTTTGGCCCGAAGCGCGCCATGCCGTCGTCTCCATCGCCGACGCCCGCAAGGGCGAGAAGCTGGTGCTGGTCACCGACCGCAAGGACGCCGATGTCGGCCGCCTGGCCGAATGGGCCAGAAGCCACGGCGCCCCGGAACTGGCCGTGCCCAAGAAGATCATGCGCGTGACCGAGGTGCCGGTTCTGGGCACGGGCAAGACCGACTATGTCGCCATCCAGCAGATGGCCGAGATGGACAAGGCGGCCTGAGCCTTGGCGGTTGAACTGGAACGGTTACCGTTCCACCCTCTCATTCCTTGAACCATGGGAGGAGGGATTCGATGTTTGCGTCGTTCTCGCGTTATCAGCCGCAACTGCTGTCGCTGTTGCGGATCATGGCCGGCCTGCTGTTCGTCAGCCACGGCACGGCCAAGGTGTTGGGTTTCCCCGCGATCGAGGGCTTGCCGGCGCCTGGCTTGAGCCTGGCCGGCCTGTCGGGACCGTTTGAGCTGGTGCTGGGCGCCTTGTTGGTGTTGGGCCTGTTCACTCGTCCGGCGGCTTTCCTGGCCTCGGGCTTCTGCGCGGTGGGCTATTGGGCCGTGCACGGGACGCAGGCTTTCATGCCGATCCAGAACGGCGGAGAGACCATCGCCCTGTACTGTTTCGTCTGGCTGTACATCGTCGCCGCCGGCCCGGGCGCCTGGGCCGTCGACAACATGGTCGGCAAGAAGACCTAGGCGGGACCTAGCCGATCCGCACCCCCGTCATCGAGATCGAGCCGCCCTCGATGACATCGTTGAAGAAGCTCACGTCGTCGTCCGGTCGCTGCTGGGCGGCGACGTAGAGCAGCGGCAGATAATGTTCATCGGTCGGCACACTGAGCTGGGCGTCCTCGGCCAGGCCGACCCAGTCGATCAGGGCCTCGTGATCGCCACGCACGAAGGCCGCCTTCACAGCCTCGTTGAACGACGTCGCCCAGGGATAGGGATCGCCCCCCGCGCGTTTCCAGGTCCGAAGGTTGTGCACGAAGTCGCCGGAACCGGCGATGATCACGCCTTCATCGCGCAAGGCGCTCAGCCGACGCGCCAGGTCGTAATGGCCGCGCGTGTCCAGCCGCCGATCCAGCGACAGTTGCACGACCGGCACATCGGCCTGCGGCCAGGCGTGGGCCAGGACCGACCATGTCCCGTGATCCAGTCCCCATTGGTCCGTCGGCGTCGCCCCGGTCAGATCCGACACGCGCCGCGCCAGCTCGGGCGAACCCGGCGCGGGATACTGCATGGCGTGCAGCTCGGCTGGGAAGCCGCCGAAGTCATGAATGGTTTCGGGCCGCTCCATCGCCGTGACGCCCAGCCCTTGCGTCTCCCAATGGGCCGAGACCATGACTACGCCCTTGGGCCTGCCCGCGGCCTGGCCGACGCGGCGCCATCCGTCTGCGAACGGCCCGCCCAAGGCGTTCATGGGCGAGCCGTGACCAAAGAAGATCGCTGGTTGGGTCATGGATCAGCCGAACAGCTTCGCGGCCGTCTCGGCGACGTAACGGCCCTGCCAGCGCGCGCCGTCCAGTTCGTTGTCGCTGGGCGTCCGGCTGCCGTCGCCGCCGGTGATGGTGGAAGCGCCATAGGGACTGCCGCCGGTGATCTCGTCCATGCGCTGCTGACCGGCCCAGGCGTAGGGCAGGCCCGCCACCAGCATACCGTGATGCAGCAGGGTCTGGATCAGGCCGATCAGGGTCGTTTCCTGTCCGCCATGCTGGGTGGCGGTCGAGGTGAAGGCCGCGCCGACCTTGCCGACCAGGGCGCCCCGCATCCAGATGCCGCCCGTCTGGTCCAGGAAGTTGCGCATCTGCGAGGCCGCCGTGCCGTAACGCGTGCCCGCGCCGATGATGACGGCGTCATATTCCGCCAGGTCCTCGGTCTTGGCGATGGGGGCGGCCTGGTCGAGCTTATAGCCGCTCTTTCTCGCCAGGTCCTCCGGCACCAGTTCAGGCACGCGCTTGATATCGACGACCGCGCCTTCGACCGACCGCGCCCCCTCGGCGACGGCCTCGGCCATCTTTTCGATGTGGCCGTAGGTGGAGTGATAAAGGACCAGAATCTTCGGCATGGCGCCCTCCGCATGAGTGTCGTTTGTCTGTAACAGACATGGATGCGAATATGGCGCGGCATACCAGGACCGCAAGGTCTTTCTTCAGATTTCCATGCGCCGCCCGATAGGGCACACCCGGTCGTAGAAGGACGGATCGGCGGGCGCGATCGCGCCGCGCGACAGGCGGAATTTGTGCTCGACCACCATCGCCTGCTGTTCGATGTTCAGGTCGATCCAGGCGCAGTCGTCCGAGACCGCATAGACATAGGCTTCGCGCCGATCCCCGGCCCTCAGTTTGCCGGTCACCAGGTTCACGCCCTGCTGCGCCTGCCAGACATGGACCAGTTCATGGATGAAGGTCGCCTGATGGTTCAGGTCGGCCGCGGCGATGTCCTGAACCAGGGTTCCGCGCGGCCACACGACCCAGTCGCGTCCGAACCAGCGGCCGGGCACGAAGGCCCGCCCGACCGGCCATGGCGCGGTCAGTATGCGGATGTCGTCCAGGTTCAGATCATCGGCGAAGACCTCGGTCGCCAGGGCCTTTTCGCCTTCGGTCAGGCTGCGGATCACGGCTCGCCGACCCATTCCCAATGCCAGGGTTCATAGACATAGGGCACGAAGCCGAACCGGCCCGCGTTCTGAACCAACCAACGGTAGGTCGCTCCGCGGGTCATGTGCTGGCGGCTGGCCGGATTGGTGGAGTCCACGCCCAGGCCCTCGATCTGGCCGACATAGAGGTCGATGGCCGTGCCCGTGCGGTGGGGCGAACAGACGGCGCGGCGCACGCCGTCGCAATTGCCCTGTTCGGCGCATCGGGCGGCGTCGGCTTCCGGGTCGCGGAAGCCCGAGAAGATCTGCAGCAGCTCATGATCGCGCGCGACCTCGGGCACCTCGGCGCGGGCGGCGGCCACCATGCGGCGATAGGCGTCCAGCACGTCGCGACGCAACAGACGGGTCAGACGGTCGGCGTGCTCCTCCTCGGCGACCAGATAGCCGAGCTGGCTCAATGGCGGCGGATCGGGACACGGGCCGCCGTTGACGCGCGCCATGATGAAGGGGCGCCGCTCCTGCCAGACGCCGCGCAGGACCTGGAAGGTCGGCTGATCGAACACGCCGGTGGCCGGCAAGGCGTAACGCGCCTGGAACCGCGACAGGGTCTCGGCGAAGACCGGCGTGGTCGGAGCGCACTCGGTGCCCAGCTCCTTCTGGATCAGCGGCAGATAGGTCTCCCAGCCCCATTCCTGTGAGCCGAACGGCGACCATTCCAGCGAATAGATCGAAATGGCGTTGGCGAAGGCTTGACCCGCCCATTGCGCTTCGCCGTCCTGGCAACGGTCGCGCGTCTGGGCCGCTGCGGGCGAGACCAGCAGGGCGACGAACAGACTCAGCAAGGGCCAGCAGGCGCGCATGACGGCAGGAGACCTCGGACTTGCGGCGACGGCAAGGCTGCATCGTCACGGGATTGCTGGCAGGGTGGCTGGCCGTCCGACTCGGGCGGGTCTGACTGGAACGCCGGATGACCGACGCCGCCTCCGCCACCGCGCCGCACCGCCGCAGCAACGCCGTTCTGGCGGCCTTCTCGGGGCCATGCCTGCCCTTGGCCGCCTTCGGCGTGGCCCTGCCGGTGACCCTGCCGGAATACTACGCCAGCCATGTCGGCATAGAGATCGGCCTGGTGGGTCTGGTCTTCATGGCCGTGCGGCTGATCGACATCGCCTTCGATCCTCTGGTCGGCTGGGGCATGGACCGAACCCGGACCCGCTTCGGCCGCTATCGTCCGTGGATGGCGCTGTCGACGCCGATCCTGATGCTGGCGGCCTTGATGATCTTCGTTCTGGTCCGGCCGGGCGCGGGACCGGGTTACCTGTTCCTGTGGCTGCTGGTTCTCTATGTCGGCTTCTCGATCGGCACCTTGGGGCAGTTGGGCTGGGCCTCGGTGCTGGCGCCCGAGTACGACCAGCGCAGTCGCGTCTACGCCTGGTGGCAGGCGTTCAACATCATCGGGGTCATCGCCATCCTGGTGCTGCCCGCGGCCGTGCTGAAGCTTGGCGTCGGCGACTATGTGGCGGGCGTGCACATCATGGGCTGGGTGATCATCGCCGCCCTGCCCCTGACCATCGGTCTGGCGCTGATGACCGTGCCCGAGCCGGTCAATGCGGGCGCGGCGCCGCACGGAGGCGCGGCGGCCTATTTCGCCCTGCTGAAGCGGCCGACGGTGGCGCGGCTGCTGGCGGCGGACCTGGTGCTGGGCGTGGCGCCGGGGATCACAGGCGCCCTGCTGTTCTTCTTCTTCGACCAGGTGAAGGGCTATGACCGGGCCGAGGCTTCGATCTTCATGCTGCTGTACTTCCTCGCCGGACTGGTCGGGGCGCCGATCTGGGCCAGGCTGGCGGTCAAGGTCGGCAAGCACCGCGCGCTGGCCATCGCCAGCACCCTCTTCGCTGTCCTGTATTTCGTCGCCACCCTGCTGCCAGGGGGCAGCTTCGCCCTGACGGCGGCGGCCATGTTCATCGCCGGCCTGCCCTATGCGGCGGGGCTGTTCCTGCTCAGAGCCATGATGGCGGATGCGGGCGACGAGGTGCGGCTGGAGACCGGGGTGGACCGAACCGGCCTGATGTTCTCCATCCTGTCGGCGACGACCAAGATCGGCCACGTCGTAGCCCTGATCCCCTATCTGATCCTGGGCGCCATCGGCTTTCAGGCGGTCCCTCCGGCTGGAGGCAACAGCGCGACCTCGCTGCTGGCCTTGCAGGTCATGTTCATCGCCCTGCCCGCCCTGCTGATCGCTTCGGCGGCGTGGATCCTGAAGGGCTATCCGCTGACGCCGGAACGGCATGAGCAGTTGCGCCTGGCCCTGATCGCGCGCGAAGAGACGGCGGCATGACCGCCATCGACCGGCTGAAAGCCATCATGGCGCGGCTGCGCGACCCGGTCGGCGGCTGTCCGTGGAACGTGGAGCAGACCTTCGCCACCATCGCCCCCTATACGCTGGAGGAGGCCTATGAGGTCGCCGACGCCATCGAGCGGGGCGACTTCGACGACCTGAGGTCCGAGCTGGGCGACCTGTTGTTCCAGGTCGTCTTCCACGCCCGCATGGCCGAGGAACAGGGGCTGTTCGCCTTCGACGACGTGGCCGACGCCATCGCCGACAAGCTGGAGCGTCGCCATCCGCACGTCTTCGGGGTCGAGGACGCCAAGCCGGACGCCTGGTCGCAGAAGGCGCGCTGGGAGGACATCAAGGCCGAGGAGCGCAAGGCCCGGTCCCAGCACGGCGTGCTGGACGACGTGCCCGTGGGCCTGCCCGCCCTGGCCCGCGCGGCCAAGCTGACCAAACGCGCCGGGCGGGTCGGCTTCGACTGGCCGTCGACCGACGAGGTGTTCGACAAGCTGCATGAGGAGGTCGCCGAGCTGCGCGTCGAGATCGCCGCGGGCGACCTGGACAAGGCGCGCGAGGAGATGGGCGACCTGTTGTTCGTGGTCGCCAACCTGGCGCGCAAGCTGAACGTCGAGCCGGAGGACGCCCTGCGCGGCGCCAACGCCAAGTTCGTGCGGCGGTTCGCCTTCATCGAGGCGGAGCTGGCCAAGGACGGCCGCACGCCGGAGCAGTCGGACCTGGCCGAGATGGACGCCCTGTGGAACGCGGCCAAGGCGGCCGAACGCGGAGGCGCGGCGTGACCGCCCAGGCCCACGATCCCGGCGGCAAGGTGCGGCTGGCCCTGATGGCGGGGGTCCGGGGCGACGCCGTGTTCAGCGAGGACGGCCGTTACCGCCCCCTGATGCGGCGCTGGCTGGGGGACGCCTTCCCCGGCCGCTACCTGCTGTTCATCGGCATGAACCCGTCGACGGCCGACGCCACGGTGAACGACCCGACGTGCGGCCGCGAATGGACCTTCACCCGGCGCGAGGGCTTCGACGCCATGGTCAAGGCCAATGTCGGGGACTATCGCGCCACGGACCCCAAGATGCTGCTCAAGCCGGGCGTCGCGGCCTGTTCGCCCGCCAACCTGCCGACGATCCGCCAGGCGGCGGCGGGCGCGGCCAAGGTGATCCTGTGCCACGGCAAGCTGAACAAGGCCCTGGCCCCGGCGGGCGCGGCCATGGTCGAGGCGCTGAGGGCCGACGGCGTGCCGCTGTGGTGCTTCGGAACCAACGCCGACGGCAGCCCCAAGCACCCGTTGTACCTGCGCGGCGACACGCCGATCCGGCCGTGGCCCTGATCCCTCTGCCGTTGGGAGAGGGGATCAAGGCCCGCAGAGCGAAGCGATGCGCCAGCCGAAAGGGCGAGGGTCGGGTGTTTGCCGATCATCACCCGCCAGTCGCCCCTCACCCTTTCACGCCGCCAATCGCGCTGACGCGCTCTTGGGCGTTCAAGCCCTCTCCCAACGGGAGAGGGGGTGAGGAATCGGACTCTGGAAAAACAGGGTGCGAAGAGTCCTATGATTGAGGTCCAAGATCAAGATTTTTGCTCAGTACGCTCATATCGTTGACATTCGTCTCCTCGACGGCGACCAATCTCAACGGTTCGGGCCTGGACTCCAGCCGGGGCGGCGCCAGGTCGGGCAGGTCGGCCATGACCTGGGCGCGGGCGCGGTCGGCCAGTTTGTCATAGAGGCGCATCCAGCTCGACGCCTCGGCGGCGCGGCCCGCACCCAGGGCGCGGCGGATGTTCAGGAAGGCTTCCTCGGCCAGGTCGGCGAAGCTGACGTCGTCGTCGGGATGATATTCACCGGCCTCGGGCGGGATGTCGCTGGCGGGCTGGTCGATCCGCCGCCAGCCGCCGACCCGCGCGTGCAGCCGGAACGAACTGAGCGACACGCCGTACCGCTGGCAGATGCTGACCGCCGTCATCCCCGCCAGATATTCGCGCCGGGCGTGGTCCCAGAGGGAGTCGGAGGGAGCAGCGAAATCCTCGGGGTCGAGTTGGGTGTGGGAGGGCATGACGGGCGCTTAGCACGCGGGTGCGTCAGGAGCGGACGGGGGTCGACAGGTCTAACCCGGTGAGCGTTCCCGACTTCCGCATTCGACTCTTCGCTGCCGTTGGGAAGGTTTGCTTTCCGCATCGGCCTCGAGCGGCGCAATGCCGACCGCCTTCTACGAGGTCTTTTTCTCGACGTTGAAGCGCAGCACTTCTTCGAAGACACGGTTGCGGGCCTTCGCGTCGGTGATCAGGGAGCCAGCCGGCATCACATAGAGATGCAGCGGAACGTCGTCAGCTTGCCCGATCTCGAAGTCGTCGTAAACGACCCGCTCGCTCAACGAGAACACGTCCTTGAAACCGGTGCGCTTCATGTCCTTGTAGAACTCGTCGTCGATTTCCACGACGCAGAACGCAAAGACCTCTCGGACGGTTTGGATCCGGTCGACTAGTTCGCTGGCATAGAGACGGCACTGCACAAGAGACTTATTGTTCTCGAAAATGTCCGCGCCCGGCTTCTTGAACTCGATGATCACCAGCTTGTTTGGCCTGCCAGTATCGTCCTTTGAATAGAAGGCTGCAACGTCCGGCTTGCGCTTCTGTTTGGACTCGGTTGCCACGCCGACTTCACGAACGATCTTCGCGAGGGTCTCGTCGCTGTAGATATTGCTGTAAGAAAGAAACTTATCGTCGACCAGCCAGATATTGTTTTCGCGAATGTCGTTGCCGTCGGTGTGCTTGCGCAGGATGGCGTTATGCAGAACGTCTTCGGCGGACTTGGGCGGCATCTTCGCCAAGGACTCGATGACCAGTGCTCTATGGACGATGAAGCGCGCTAGGTCGTCGCTCGCCAGGTGCGATACGTCGTCGAAGCTCACGTTGCGCCCTTCCTCCATAGCTTCGACCAAGAGGTCTTCACGCCGGGCCTGTTGGGCGCGATAGGTCCTGACGATTTCGTCGGCATCCAGCATCGACGCTTCGCCGTTCAACGAGTTCATGTCGATGAACGGATAGTACTTTTTCAGTTTCTCGAGACTGGAGCGCTTGAACGCATCGATATCGCCTTCGGCACCTTCGTTGATCATGGCTAGGCATTCCTCGTGGATGCGCGGCATGAGCGCATCCCGACTGATAGGCGAAACCATGTCGGCGTCAGCCGTGGTCTTGGGGAGCACCAGTTTCTGGCGCTCGATGTTGGCTCTTCGGTTCAAGTAGGGGGAAGTGACCGAGATCAGATAGCGGCAAACGTCGAATCGTTTGCTGATCTGGAATTCCTCGACACAAAGTTCGTCGGCGCACAGCATTGCGACGATGCCCTTGCGCGGCGCGTTCTCCCGGAAGAGGTAGCACTCGAAGGTCTCTCCGCTCAGCTCGAAGGATCGGGTCTTCTCAGCTTCGATTTTGTCGCCCGAAAGCACGAAGTCGTCGGAGAAGGGCTGCTTGCTGTTGTGCGTGAAATTGACCGAGATAATTCTTCCGGACTGCTTCTTCAGAAAAAGGAGCAGGCGGAGGTCGTCGCACATCGAATTGACGAGCTTCGTGACCTGCGTGTTGATCCGATCATTCAGTTCCGAAATCGTAATCGTTGTTTCGAGGCGGCCGGTTGACGGCGTCCTGCGGACATCGTCCAGCTTGAAGTCAGGCGTATAGCGAAACTCAACAAGCTCCGTGGGAAGCTGGCTTCGGATCTCAACGCGGTTAGCGTATTTGAGGAAGGCTAGACGGCCCACGCCTTTGCCGCCGATATCATCCTTATGGCTCGTGCAGATCTCGTCAAAATAGTTGAGGTTGTCCGGGGTGAAGCCTTCGCCGTCGTCGGAAATGGTGATCCTGTCGAGGACGTTGCGCTCTTCGTCCCCGAAGAGATCCACCTGACGCTGAAAAGCCAGGTCGACGGTGATCTGGCTGGCACCCGCGTGGATCGAGTTGGTCACGGCTTCACGGATGACGTCTCGCGCCGTGACACCACCCTTGTAGTGCTCGGCAATGAATTTCTTAAGGTTGATCCGCGCCATGCACCCTCTGTAATAGCTTGACCATAGGCGGGCAAATCCACGTCGTACACTAGGCGACCCTACACTCTAAGGGCACGTCTCTGGGACCCGAGTGAACCCTGCTTGGTGGGGAGCGACCTCGTCTGACGGCGCGTGAGTGTCCGCTCTCCAGTCTGCTCTCAACTTCAGCCTGTAGCGCTGAAGTGACCCGTTCTCAGAACGGGGTAGAGGTCCACGATTGGTCGAGGACGGTCCCAACTATCGGCTGTGGCAGTCGGCGCTGTCCAATCCCCCTCGCAAGCGAAAAGCCTCACCCCACCCCAAACCGCCGCTCAAACCGCCCCAGCGCCGCAGGATGCAGGCGCACGGTGATGTGGAACCGGCCCTGATCGTCTGTCTCCCGCCCCGTCACCCGGCCGTTTTCGTACAGCCAGGCCAGGGCCTCGCCCTGATGGGCTTCCAGCACGATCTGGCTTTCGGGTTCGTCGTCGATCAGGGCGGTGATGGCGTGGCGCAGGGCGTCGATCCCCTCCCCCGTCCAGGCCGAGACGGCGACGGCGCGGCCGGTCTGGGACAGGCGGTCGGCGGCGCCGACGACCTCGGCTTTCGTGTCGGCGTCCAAGAGGTCGATCTTGTTCCAGACCTCCAGCACGCGGCGGGTCTTGCCCTCGGCGGCGGGGATCTGTTTCAGCACGGTCTCGACATCGGCGGCCTGGGCGGCGGTGTCGGGGCTGGCGATGTCGCGGACGTGCAGGATCAGGTCGGCCTCGCCCACCTCTTCCAGGGTGGCGCGGAAGCTTTCGACCAGTTCGTGCGGCAGGTCGGAGATGAAGCCGACGGTGTCGGCGACGATGGCCGGGCGGCCCTGGGGCAGGCGGATGGTGCGCTGGGTCGTGTCGAGGGTGGCGAACAAGAGGTCTTTCGCCAGAACCTCGGACCCCGTCAGCCGGTTGAACAGGGTCGACTTGCCGGCGTTGGTGTAGCCGACCAGGGCGACCGTCGGGAACGGGACCTTCTGGCGCTGTTTCCTGTGCAGGCCGCGGGTGCGGCGCACCTCTTCCAGCTCGGTCTTCAGCCTGACGATGCGGTCGGCGATCAGGCGGCGGTCGATCTCGATCTGGGTCTCGCCGGGACCGCCCGTGCTGCCTGTGCCGCCGCGCTGGCGCTCCAGGTGGGTCCAGGTGCGGACCAGGCGCGAGCGCTCGTAGTCGAGGCGGGCCAGTTCGACCTGAAGCCGGCCCTCCTTGGTGCGGGCGCGGCGGCCGAAGATTTCCAGGATCAGGCCGGTGCGGTCGATGACCTTGGCGTCCCAGGCCTTTTCCAGATTGCGTTGCTGCACCGGGGTCAACTGGTCGTCGACGACCACGGCCTCGGCCTCGGCGGCGCGGACCAGCGCGGCCAGCTCCTCGACCTTGCCGGCGCCGAACAGGGTGGCGGGCGTGGTCTTACGCAGGCGCACGATCTCTTCGGCGCGCACGTCGAGGTCCAGCGCGCGGGCCAGGCCCACGGCCTCTTCAAGCCGCTCGGTCGCCAGGCGCGGACTGTCGCTTCGCCCGTCCGGGTGAACGACAATGGCCCGGATCAAGGGGACGGCGTGGTCGATGAGATGGGACGTCAGAGTTTCGGTCTCGGTGTGTCGGGAGTGAGGAGTGCTAGTGAGCAAGGCCGTGAGCAAGGCGGCGGTGCATATCGCTCACCTCTCGCTCACTAGCACTCCTCACTCGCGCCGCTCAGTCCTCGTCGGCGTCAGGTTCGTACAGTTGAACCGGCGCGGACGGCATGATGGTCGAGATGGCGTGTTTGTAGACCAGTTGCGACTGGCCGTCGCGGCGCAGCAGGACGCAGAAATTGTCGAACCAGGTGACGATGCCCTGGAGCTTCACCCCATTGACCAGGAAGATGGTCAGCGGCGTCTTGGTCTTGCGGACGCTGTTCAAGAAGGCGTCCTGAAGGTTTTGGCGTTTGTCTTGCGACATGGCGGGTTGGCCCCTGTTCTCTGTTGTTCGCGCCGGAAGGCGTGGGCGCGACAAGGACCTTAGACGGCCCTTCGCCACGCCCGCAATGCGTCAGATGGCGTCTCTCTCGGCCGCTTCAAGATACAGGGCGCGCAGGCGGGTCGCGATCGGACCCGGCTTGCCGTCGCCGATCTTCACCCCGTCGATGGAGACGGCGGGCATCACAAAGCCGGTGGCCGAGGTGTAGAAGGCTTCTCTGGCGCGCTTGGCCTCCTCGACCGAAAACGCCCGCTCTTCCAGCTCCAGCCCCTCTTCGGCGATCAGGGCCATGACGGCGGCGCGGGTGATGCCGCGCAGGATGTTGGACTGCGCATCCCGCGTCCGCAGCCTGCCGTTCTCATCGACGATCCAGGCGTTGGTCGACGAACCTTCGGTGACCAGGCCCATCTCGTCCACCATCCAGGCCTCGGCCGCGCCGCGCTCCTTGGCCGCCTGTTTGGCCAGGACATTGGGCAACAGGCCGACCGTCTTGATGTCGCAACGGCCCCAGCGGATGTCGGGCTGGGTGATGACGGCGACGCCCTTGGCGGCCTGGGCGGCGCCCTTGGACAACGGCAGGGACCGGGCGGTGATGACCACGCTGGGCGGCGTACCCTCGGCCGGGAACGGGTGGTCGCGTCGCGCCGTGCCGCGGGTGACCTGGATATAGACCAGCCCCTCGACCACGCGATTGCGGCGCACCGTCTCCTTCAGCACCGCCTCCAGCGCCTCGCGGCTCATCGGATGGTCGATGCGCAGTTCGTCCAGACTGCGCCACAGCCGGGTCAGGTGACCGTCGAAATCGGCCAGGCGGCCGTCGAACACCGACCAGACCTCATAGACCCCGTCGGCGAACTGAAAGCCGCGATCCTCGATATGGACCACGGCCTGGCTGTGGCGGACATACTGGCCGTTCACATAGGCGACGCGCGACATCAGGCCAGGTCCTCATCGTCTCCGCCGCGGGCGGGCGAGACGCCCAGCGACTTCAGCTTTCTGTGCAGGGCCGACCGCTCCATGCCGATGAAGGCGGCGGTGCGGCTGATGTTGCCGCCGAAACGCATGATCTGGGCGGCCAGATATTCACGCTCGAACACCTCGCGCGCCTCGCGCAGCGGCAGGGCGATGATCCTTTCGGCGCCCAACATCCCTGGCGATCCGCCCGTGGCGACTTCCTGAGGCAGCATATCGGCGGTGATCGCTTCGTCGGCGTCTCCGGTCGACAGGATCAGCAGCCGCTCGATGTTGTTGCGCAACTGGCGGACGTTGCCGGGCCAGGGATGGACCTGGAGCACGGCGATGGCGTCCTCGCCCACGCGGCGGCGTTGCAGCCCCTGGGACGCCGCCAGGGAGTCGATGAAATAGTCCACCAGATCGGCGATGTCCTCGCGCCGCTCGGACAACGGCGGCACCCGTATGGGCACCACGTTCAAGCGGTGGAACAGGTCTTCCCGGAACCGGCCCTCGGAGATCTCGATCTTCAGGTCGCGCGAGGTCGAGGTGACCACGCGCACATCGACCTGCACGTCCTGTTCGCCGCCGACGCGGCGGAAACGCTGCTCGACCAGGACGCGCAGGATGCGGCTCTGGCTCTCGCGGGGCATATCGGCGACATCGTCGAGATACAGGGTGCCGTTATGGGCGCGTTCGAACACGCCGATCTTGGACGGGCGGCCGTCGGCCCCCTCTTCGCCGAACAGTTCGACATCCAGGCGCTCGGGCGTCATGCCGGCGGCCGAGATGGCCACGAACTCGCCGCGCGAACGCGGGCTGGCCTCGTGAATTTGGCGCGCGACCAGCTCCTTGCCCGAGCCGGGCGGGCCGGACACCAGGACGCGGCTGTTGGCGGGGGCCACCTTGGCGATGGTGGTGCGGAGCTGCTGGGCGGCGGCCGACTTGCCGATCAGTCCGGCCGGGGCCATGGCCTGGGCGCGCAGGCGCCGGTTCTCGCGCTTGAGCGACGCGGCCTCCAGCGCCCGATCGACCACCACCACCAGCCGGTCGGACTTGAACGGCTTTTCGATGAAGTCATAGGCGCCGCGCTTCAACGCGCTGACGGCGGTTTCGATATTGCCGTGGCCCGAGATCATGACGACCGGCAGATCGGGGTCCAGGCCCTGGACCACGTCCAAGATCTCCAGACCGTCCAGCCCCCCGCCCTGCATCCAGATGTCCAGAACGGCCAGGGACGGCTTGCGCGCCCGAATGGCGGCCAGGGCCTCGTCCGAGTTCGAGGCCGTGCGAACCGCATGGCCTTCGTCCTCCAACAGCCCGGAGACGAGATCGCGGATGTCCGCCTCGTCATCGACGACCAGAATGTCGGCACCGGTGGATCGCATGGGTTCGCTCGCTATTCGGCGGCGACCGCGCCGACGCCCTTGGACGTCTCGTCGCGGCCGGCCTTGACGGTCGGTTGCAGGGGAAAGGTCAGACAGATGCGGGCGCCGCCCAGTTGTGCGGCGTCGGCCAGCCGTAGTTCGCCGCCGTGGTCCTCACAGATGCGCTTGACGATGGCCAGGCCCAGGCCCGTGCCCTTCTCGCGCGTGGTGACATAGGGTTCGGTCAGGCGGTCGCGGTCCTTGGCGGGCAGGCCGACGCCGTCGTCCTCGATGACGAAGGCGGCTGCGCCGTCTTCGATGTCCAGGCGGGCGATGATGCCGGGATGGGCGCGATCGAAACTCATGCCCTTGGCGGCGCGGTGCGCGGCCACCGCCTCGCCCGCATTCTTCAGGATGTTGGTCAGGGCCTGGCCGACCATGCGCCCATCGCAGTTGAGCACGGTCTTGGTCAGGGGTTCGGCGATCTCGACCATGACTTCGGGCGCGGCGACGCGCTGGGCGAAGACGGCCTGACGCAGCAGCTCGGCCGGGTTCTCGGGCGCGAACCGCGGCGCGGGCATACGGGCGAAGGCCGAGAATTCATCGACCATGCGGCCGATGTCGCCGACCTGGCGGATGATGGTCTCGGTGCAGCGGTCGAAGGTGTCCACGTCGTCGGCGATGCGGGCGCGGTATTTGCGCCGCAGACGCTCGGCAGAGAGCTGGATCGGCGTCAGCGGGTTCTTGATCTCATGGGCGATACGCCGGGCCACGTCGCGCCAGGCCGCATTCCTCTGGGCCGTGACCAGGCGGGTGATGTCGTCGAAGGTCAGCACCATCTCGCCGCCCAGACCGCCCTCGATACGGACGCGCAGACGCCGGGTCTCGCCCTCGCGGCTGACGTCGATATCCTCTTCGATATGCGCCTCGGCCCGCCCGACCAGATCGCTGAGTTCCGGCGACACCTTGGCCAGGGCCTTGCCGTGCACCTCGGTCTCGGAAATCGCCAGCAGTTGCAGGGCGCTGTCGTTGATGGCCGAGATACGCCCGCGACGGTCCAGGCCGATCACGCCCGCGCTGACGCCGGACAGCACGGTCTCGATGAAGCGGCTGCGCGCCTGGGCGTCGTCGCTGGCGGCGCGCAAGGCTTCTTGTTGTGCTTGAAGATCACTCGTCATGCGATTGAATGCATTGGATAAGACGGCGATTTCACCAGGATCGTTTTCGGCATCCACCCGTGCGCTCAGATCCCCGCCCGCCACCTGATCGGCCGCCTTGACCAGGCGGGCGATGGGGGCCGAGATCGCCCCCGCCGCCGACAGGCCCAGCCAGACGGCGCCGACCAGGACCAGCAAGGCCGTCTCCAGATAGCTGAGCGCGAAGGCCGCCTGGATGCGTGCGCGGCTTTCGGACGCCTCGCGATAGGCCGCGATGGAATCGGCGCCGTTGCGCATCCGCGCGACCAGACCGGGCGCCAGCGGCCGAACGACGTACAGATAGGCGTCGCCATAGTCCGGCAACGGATAGACGGCGCGGATGACGTCGGGGTTCTCCGTCACCTCGACGGGCGCGTTCTCTCCCTGGGCCGCGGTCTCGAAGGCTTCGCGCGGCGGGGCGACATAGGGCGGGGCGCCGGGAAGCGTGCCCTGGGCCAGCACCGCCCCCTGGCTGTCCAGGATATAGACGGCGGGATAGCCGAAGAAGTCCGCCACCTGGGTCAGGGCGCTGGAAAACTGGATGCGGTTGCCGAACACGCCGCGCACGCCGCCCAGCTCATTGGCCATGGCGTCCAGGTCGCGCTCCAGACCCGAGCCGACATCGTTGACATAGGCGCGGCCGATCTCGGCGCCGTTATCGACGGCCGAGCGGACATTGTCGCTGAACCACTGGTCGACGCCCCGGTTGACCAAGACCCCGAACACCAGGGCGATCAGGATGGCGGGGGCCAGGGCCACGGCCGAGAAGATGGCGACGAAGCGCAGATGCAGCCGCGCGCCGGGATCGGCCCGGTCCCGCACCAGGCGGCGCACCCGCCGCGCCGCCACGACCGCGAGACCGGCGATGACCACCAGATTGGCCAGAAGGATGTAGAGGACCGCCCGGCTGGCCTGGGCGCGCGCGCCGCCGGTCGTGTCGCCGGGGGCCACGGCCACCAGCCAGATCGCCAGACAGGTGACCAAAACCGCGGCCAGATAAGCCACACCGAAGGCCGCCCGATAGCGGCTGCTGGTCAGCCACGCCCAACGCGAGGCGTTGGGTTCCGAGGCTTCCAGCGCGGCGGGCGTGGCGGTCATGCCACGGCAGCTTCTCTCGACTGTGACGACAAATCAACACCGGAGTTGCAGCCTTGCGTCACGTTCCCGCACCACAGGCTTTCCAGCGCCGCCTCGACCTCGATCGGCGTGTCCAAACGGCACAGCCTGGCCTTGGCGGCGCGGCGCTCGGCCGGATCGGCGGGCCAGGGCGCCTGTTCGACGTACCACCCCAGATGCTTGCGGAACATCTTCAGCCCCAGCGGCAGGCCATAGAAGGCGATCGAGGCGCGCAGGTGTTCGATGACGATGCTGAAGCGATCGGTCCTGTCAGGTTCTTCCAGCACCGTCCCGTCGGCCAAGGCCCTTTCCAGATAGGCCGGCAGCCACGGCCGCCCATAGACGCCCCGGCCCAGCATCAGGGCGTCGGCGCCCGAGGCCGCCAATGCGGCCCGCGCGTCCTGGGCCGTCAGGATGTCGCCATTGACGATGACGGGAAGTCCGACCGCCGCCTTGACCTCGGCCACAGCGGCCCAGTCGGCCGCGCCGGTGTAGAACTGTTTGCGCGTGCGGCCGTGCACGGTGACGGCGGCCACGCCGATGGTCTCGGCGCGGCGGGCGATGTCGGCGGCGTTGCGGTTGGCGTCGTCCCAGCCCAGCCGCATCTTGACCGTGACGGGACGGTCGACCGCGTCCACGACCGCCTCGATGATGCGGCAGGCCAGATCGGGCGTGCGCATCAGGGCCGAGCCGCAGGCGGCGCCGGTGACCTCCTTGGCCGGGCAGCCGAAATTCAGGTCGATGATGTCGGCGCCCGCCTGTTGCGCCATGCGCGCGCCCTCGGCCATCTTGCCCGCGTCGGCGCCGACCAGTTGGATGACCGTCAGCGGCAGCCCCTCGCCGACCGCCGCGCGCCGCACCACGTCGGGCCGCCCGCGCGCCAGCTCGGCCGAGGCCACCATCTCGGTCGCCACATAGGGCGCGCCCAGCCGCGCCGCGAGCAAACGGAACGGCAGGTCGGTGATCCCCGTCATGGGCGCGGCCAGCACCCGGCCGGGAATGGTCACGTCTCCGATCTGAAGGCTTCGCGTCATCCGCGCCTTTCCGCCGTTTCAACCAGCCCTCGTCAAGCGGCATATCGGCGATTAGAAGGCCGTCATGGGATTTTC
>JAFLCT010000040.1 GCA_017302335.1 Caulobacterales bacterium
GCCGCTCCGGCTCCTGTCGCGGCCCCCGTCGCTCCGGTCCCCGCCGTCCCGGCCGCCGCGCGCGCCCTGGCCCCGCGCGAGGAGCGGGTGAAGATGACGCGCCTGCGCCAGACCATCGCGCGCCGCCTGAAGGAATCGCAGAATACGGCGGCGCAACTGACCACCTTCAACGAGGTGGACATGACGGCGGTCATGGCCCTGCGCAATCAGTACAAGGAGACGTTCGAGAAGCGCCACGGCGTCAAGCTGGGCTTCATGAGCTTCTTCACCAAGGCGGTGGTCGCCGCCCTGCACGAAATCCCGGCCGTCAACGCCGAGATCGAAGGCACGGACATCATCTACAAGAACCACTACGACATCGGCATCGCCGTCGGCACCGACAAAGGCCTGGTCGTGCCGGTGCTGCGCGACGCCGACCAACTGTCGCTGGCGGGCATCGAGAAGGGCATCGCGGCGCTGGGCAAGGCCGCTCGCGACGGCGCCCTGACCCTGGACCAGCTTCAGGGCGGCACCTTCACCATCACCAACGGCGGCACCTATGGTTCGCTGATGTCGACGCCGATCCTGAATGCGCCGCAGTCGGGCATCCTGGGGATGCACAACATCGTCCAACGGCCGATGGCCGTGAACGGCGAGGTCAAGATCCGTCCGATGATGTATCTGGCCCTCAGCTACGACCACCGCATCGTCGACGGTAAGGAGGCCGTGACCTTCCTGGTGCGGATCAAGGAACTGCTGGAAGATCCGCAGCGGGCGCTGCTGGATCTCTGATTTGCAGCCGGTCTTCCATCTGTCGCTGTCGGTCGGCGACCTGGCGGAGACGGAAGCCTTCTACACCGCGACCTTGGGCGCGCGCGTTGGCCGCCGGACCGAACACTGGATCGACCTGTGGCTGTTCGGCGCTCAGGTGACCGCCTATGGTCGGCCGAAGGCGGTGATTCCCGCCCCGTATCGCAACGCCCAGCATTTCGGAGCCACCGTGGCCTGGGACGACTGGACTGCCCTGTCCGAACGTCTGGCGGCCAACGCGGTCGACTTCCGCCTGGCCCCCACGGTCGATGAGGCGCGGGGCGCGGCCAAGATGATCCTGGCCGATCCCGACGGCTATCTGGTCGAGCTGAAGGCCTATCGCGACCCGGCGACCCTAGGCCGTCCCATACCGTCGTCATGAGTCAGGTGGTGATCGCGCAGTAAGGCGGTGATCGGATGAGCGGGGTCGGAGGTCGCCCGGTTCCAGGTCTGCTGGACCCGCCGTGAAAACACCGGCCCATCCCCCAACTCGTCATCCTCGGATCAAGTCCGAGGATGACGGAGGGTATGGCGGCGTGCTGGGGCCGTGTCGTCAGACTCCGACAGTGGCCCTGTGTCCGCCCGCCGCTAAACATCCATCCCATGGAATGGATCGCGCGCATCGTCGGGGCCTTCTACGTCTTCGCGGGCTTGGTGCTGATCCGTCAGGCTATCCTCAACTGGCGGATGGAGCGGATCAAACTGCGCCGCCAGGCGACCAACGCCTTCTTCGTCTATTCGGGCGCCGCGGTCTTCGTGCTGTGGGCGGCGCAGAGAGGATCGCTGACCTAGACTACGCCCTGCGCGCGCAGGGCCGCGACGTCCAGACCCAGCGCGCCCAGCACCGCGTCCGTATCCTGGCCCAGGGCCGGAGGCGGGGTCGGGTGCACGCAGGCGCCGCCGTCGATGCGGATGGGCGAGGCGACGGTGCGGACCGGGCTTTCGAGATCGGCGCGCGTCTGTTCGACGGTCAGGCCGCGGTGAAGCGCCTGACGCTCGCCGAAGACCTGATCGACGGTGTTGACCGGGCCGCAGGGCACGCCCGCCGCCTCCAGCGCCCGCATCAGATCGGCCATGGCGAACCGCCGCGTCAGGGTCGCCAGCAGGGGCGACAGGATGTTGCGGTTCTCGACCCGCCGGGCGTTGGCGTCGAAGCGGGCGTCGGTCCCCAGGGCGGCGTCGCCCAAGGCCCCGCACAGGGCGCGATACTGGCCGTCGTTGCCGACCGCGATCACCACCATGCCGTCCGAACAGGGGAAGGGCTGATAGGGCGACAGGTTCGGATGGGCGTTGCCCATGCGGGTCGGGACCTTGCCGCTGACGAAGAAGTTCGTCGCCTGATTGGCCAGCATGGCCGCCTGAACGTCGAACAGGGCGATGTCCAGATGCGCACCCAAGCCGGTCTCGCGCGCCCTGAGCAGGGCGGCCAGGATGGCGTTGGAGGCGTAAAGGCCGGTGAACAGATCGACCACCGCCACGCCCACCTTCATCGGCTCGGCGCCGGGCGATCCGTCGGGCTGGCCGGTGATCGACATCAGCCCGCCCATGGCCTGGATCATATAGTCGTAGCCGGCGCGGGGCGCGTCCGGCCCATCCTGGCCGAAGCCGGTGATCGAGCAATAGACCAGGGCCGGATTGATCGCCGACAGGGTGGCGGGGTCCAGGCCGTATTTCTTCAACCCCCCGACCTTGAAATTCTCGACCACCACATGGCTGTCGGCGGTCAGGCGGCGGATGATCTCGGCGCCTTGCGGGTCGGCCATGTCGATGGTGACCGACCGCTTGCCGCGGTTGGCGGCGAAGAAATAGGCCGCGTCGCCGCGTTCACCCGCCGTGGTCGTCGCAAAGGGCGGACCCCACAGCCGGGTGTCGTCGCCCGCGCCCGGCCGTTCGATCTTGATCACCTCGGCGCCCAGGTCGGCCAGGGTTTGGGTCGCCCAGGGTCCGGCCAGCACCCGCGACAGGTCCAGCACGCGAACACCGTCGAGGGGGCGGGGTGGGGCGATCTCGGTCATGGCGCCTGACTAGCCTGTCCGACGCCCGCCCGGAAGGCTCAGTGAAGCAGGTCCGTGGGCAGGGTCTGGCTGGCCAGCAGGGTCTCCATCCCGACCCAAGGGTCCGGTCCCTGACGCACGACCCAGGCCCTCACCATGTCGCGGCCCAGGCCGTAGTTGATGATATAGCTGCGATAAGTTTCGATGAAGCTGAGGCGCTGGCGGGCGCGGGCGCGGTCGGACAGGCCGTATTTCTGAAGCTGGTCCAGCGCCGTCTCGCGGTCGATGCGCCCGGCCAGGAAGTCCGAAGCGATGGTGTATTCCGCGCGCTTCAAGCGGTCGGTCAGGGCCAACAGATGCGCGCCGTCCTCGGCCATGGCCGGGTCCAGGCCCGCCAGCGGATACAGCACGCGGGTTTCGAACGCGGTGCGCTCATGGCCGGGGAAGGCCAGGTCGATGCCGTAGTTGGCGCTGCCCTCGGCGATCAGGCTCATCGGCGAATAGAGCGGATAGACGCTCATCTCGACCCAGCCGCGTTGCTTGACGAAGGTCTGTTCCAGCAGGGCGTTATAGACGTGGTGGCCCGGGTAGCCCTCGTGGCAGCCCAGGTCCACGGCGCGGTCGATGTAGATCGGCAGGTCGGTGTTGATCTCGATCAGGCTGTTGGCGTCGCCCTGGTAATAATTATAGCCCGACCACGGCTTGTTGTTGACGAAGCTCATGGTGAACCGCTCGTGGGCGGGCAGGGCGATGTGGCGCGCCGTGCGGGCGCGGCATTCGGCGATGGCGGCGCGGAAGACGGCGTCCAACCGGTCCTTGGGGATGACATAGCGGGCGCGGAAGGCCGCGACGCGGTCGCCCAGCGGTCCTTCGCCCGGGACCAGACGGTCCAGTTCGGCCAGCGTCGCGTCATAGGCGGTCAGCGGCGGCGTTTCGGGTCGGATGCCGAACAGGGCCTCGGCCTCGTCGGCGAAGCTCAGCGTCTCGCCCGAGAGCATCCGCAGACGGGCGGCGGCGGCCGAGACATGAGCCAGCAGGTATTTCTTGCGTTGCTGGCTCATGGCGGCCAGCCCGCGATCCGGCACGGCGTTCAGGCGCGTGGTCAAGGCGGCGGCGCCCTGGATCAGTTGGGGTGTGGTGCGCGGGTTCGCCTTGGCCGCGGCCAGCCATTCGGGCGGCCCGTAATAGGCGTCGACATAGCCCGGTTCGCGCTCGCCCAGCTCCAGGATCAGGGCGACATAGTCGCGGGCGATCGCGTCCAGTCCGTCGGCGTTCGTCGCCATGGGCGGGGTCGAGGCGCAGGCGGCCAGAAACAACAGGGCGGACATCAACAGGGCGCGCATCGCTCTCTCCGGGCGGTGATCGAAAATGCCCGGCGGACGCTAGTGGGTTCGGCGCGGCCCGCCAAGTCGGCGACGGGGATTGAGGCGACCCCGGCCATGCTGTAAGGCCCTTGCTCCCGGCCGGTTCGGCCGACGGACGCACCCGTAGCTCAGCTGGATAGAGTGCTGCCCTCCGAAGGCAGAGGTCACAGGTTCGAATCCTGTCGGGTGCGCCATCTTCCCATTTCGCCCTGATCGTTCCGGCCCGCGTCATCGCGACGGATTGTGAAACCGCGTGCGGATGGGTTTGATGGCGTCGATACCGTTCACCTTCGTCCTTGTCGTTCACAGTCTGGGAAACCGCCTGATGAAAGCCCTGTTCCGCACCGTCGCCGCCACCGCCCTGTTGTGTCTCGCGGGGGGACCGGTCCTGGCCCAGTCCGGGGCCGCGCCAGACGCGGCGGTCGTCTATCAACAGCCGCCGGCGCCGATCGCCGACATCCTGGACGCCCGGCCCCTGCCGACGGCCAGCCTGTCGCCGGATCGGTCGACCCTGGCGCTGTACGAACGCTCGGACCTGCCGACTGTCGCCGACCTAGCCGAACCGATGCTGCGCCTGGCGGGTTATCGCATCAATCCGCGCAACAACGGCCCGGCCGAGAGCCGGTCGAGCTGGCTGACCGGTCTCGGTTTCCAGTCGGTCGAAGGGGGACCGGTGCGTACGGTCGCCCTGCCGCGAGACGCGCGCTTCCTGTCGCCGGGCTGGTCCCCGGACGGACGGTCGGTAGCCCTGTTGATGGACGCGCCGATGGGACTGGAGCTGTGGGTCGTCGACGTCGCCTCGGGCCAGGCGCGCAAGCTGACCGACGCGCGCGTCAACGCCGCCACGGGCGGAGCTTTCGACTGGGCGCCGGACAGCGCCGGTCTGATTGTCCGCATGGTGCCGCAAGGCCGAGGCGCCGCGCCCGATGTCAGCCGTCCGCCCGCCGGACCGATCGTGGCCGAGAGCATGGGACGCGCGGCGCCGGTGCGGACCTATCAGGACCTGCTGAACGATGCGGGCGACGAGGCCCTGTTCGATCACTACTTCACCTCGCAACTGACCTATGCGCCGCTGAACGGCGCGGCCAGGACCCTGGGCCAACCGGCGGTCTATCTGGGCGCGGGCGTGTCGCCCGACGGGCGCTATGTGCTGCGCACGCGCGTCAAACGACCCTATAGCCGTGTGGTCCCCGCCGGTCTGTTCCCGGCCGAGGTCGATGTGATCGATATGCGGGGACGCATCGTGCATCAGGTCGCCGATCTGCCGCTGCGCGACAATGTGCCGACGGCCTTCGACGCCGTGGCGCCGGGACCGCGTTCGGTCCAGTGGCGCGCCGATGCGCCCGCGACCCTGGCCTGGGCCGAGGCCCAGGACGGCGGCGATCCGCGCACCGAGGCCGCCGTACGCGACCGCGTCTTCACCCTGGCCGCACCCTTCTCGGCTTCGCCCTCGACCCTGATCGACCTGAACGAGCGCTATGCGGGCGTCGCCTGGGGCGATGCGGACACCGCCGTGGTCAACAGCCGCTGGTTCAACACCCGCCACGAGACGCGTTGGGTCGTCGATCCGTCGAACCCCGGCCAGGGTCGACAGCTTCTCGAACGCAACTATCAGGACCGCTACAACAATCCCGGCTCGCCGCTGACCGAGCCGAACGCTCAGGGCTTTTCCGTCATGCGGTTCACGGCCGACGGGCGGGCGCTGATGACCGGTCCCGGCGCGACGCGCCAGGGCGAATATCCCTTCCTGGCCGCGATGGACCTGGCGACCGGCCAGAGCGAACGCCTGTGGACCTCGGCGTCCGGCGACTATGAGAGCGTGATCGGGGTTCTCGACGGCGACGCGCGCCGTCTGGTGACCCGGCGCGAGACGCGAAACGATCCGCCCAACCTCTATGTCCGCGACCTGAACGCCCAGACGGCCGAGGCCCTGACCCAGTTCCCCGACCCGGCGCCGCAACTGGCGGGCGCGACCCGTCAACTGATCACCTATGCGCGGGCCGACGGGGTGCAACTGTCGGGAAATCTGTATCTGCCCGCCGGTTACGACAAGGATCGCGACGGTCCCTTGCCGCTGGTCATGTGGGCCTATCCGGCCGAGTTCACCGACGCCGCCGTGGCCGGGCAGGTCGTCGACGCCGCCAACCGTTTCGTGCGGCCGGGCGGGGCCAGCCACCTGTTCCTGCTGACCCAGGGCTATGCGGTGTTGGACAACCCCTCCATGCCCATCATCGGCCGCGACGGAGCCGAACCCAACGACACCTATATCCAGCAACTGACGGCCGACGCCGAGGCGGCGGTCAAGGCGGTGGTCGATCTGGGGGTGGCCGATCGCGACCGCATCGCCATCGGCGGACACAGCTACGGCGCCTTCATGACCGCCAACCTCCTGGCCCATACCGACCTGTTCCGCACGGGGATCGCCCGTTCGGGGGCCTATAACCGCACCCTGACGCCCTTCGGCTTCCAGTCCGAGCAGCGAACCTATTGGGAGGCGCCCGAGGTCTATGACGCCATGTCGCCCTTCGCCTATGCCGACAAGGTCAATGAGCCGATTCTGCTGATCCACGGCGAGGCCGACGACAATCAGGGCACCTTCCCGGTCCAGAGCGAACGCTTCTATGCGGCGTTGAAGGGCAATGGGGCGACCGTGCGCTATGTCGTCTTGCCGTTGGAGGCGCACGGCTATCGCGCGCGGGAATCGGTCGGTCACGCCCTGTGGGAGACGGTTCGTTGGCTGGACGCCTATGTGAAGACCGCGCCGCCCCGCTCCGGCGGGCGGTGACGCGGCGGCGCGGCCCGCGTCAGAGGGCCAGGCCGCAGGTGCGCATGATCTCGGCCCGCAGTTCGGGCAGGCCCGTTCCCTTTTCCGACGAGGTCACGGCCACGGCGGGATAGGCGGCCGGGCGTTTGGATATGGCCTTCAGCGTCGCCTCGCGCACCCGTTCGGCCTCATGCGGCTTGATCTTGTCGGCCTTGGTCAGAACGATCTGATAGCTGACGGCGGCCAGGTCCAGCGCGTCCAGGGCCTCGGCGTCCACGGCCTTCAGGCCGTGGCGGGCGTCGATCAGCAGATAGACCCGCTTCAGCGTCACCCGTCCGCGCAGATAGTCGCGGCCCAGGTCCTGAAACTTCTTCACGGTCGTCTTGGACGCCTTGGCCCAGCCGTAGCCGGGCAGATCGACCAGACGCATCTTGCCGTCCAGGTCGAAGAAGTTGACCTCACGCGTGCGGCCCGGCTCGTTCGAGGCGCGGGCCAGGCCCTTCATGCCGACCAGGCCGTTGATCAGGCTGGACTTGCCGACGTTGGAGCGACCGGCGAAGGCGATCTCGGGCAGGTCCGGGTCGGGCAGTTGCTCGATCTTGGCCGCCCCCATGACGAAGGTCGCCCGACGCGCGAACAGGACCCGCGCTGCTTCGATCTCCTCGGGGGTGAAGTCGTCCAATCAGGCGGCCTTCTTGCGGATACGGGCGATGAAATCGTCGATCGGATTCTCGGCGCCGAAGCGGTGCATGATGAAATACTGCTGGATGATCGACAGGATGTTGTTCCACGCCCAATAAACCAGCAGACCCGCCGCGAACGGGGCCATGATGAAGGTGAAGACGATCGGCATCATCTGGAAGATCTGGCGCTGGACCGGGTCGGGCGCAGGCGGGTTCATCGCCTGTTGCAGCCACATGGTCAGGCCATAGAAGATCGGCAGGACGCCCAGGCCCAGCATCCCGACCAAAAGGCCGCCGATCAGCGGGGCCGAACCGGGGTCCCACGGGATCAGGCCGAACAGGTTCCAGATGTTCGACGGATCGCGCGCCGACAGGTCCTGGATCCAGCCGAAGAAGGGGGCGTGGCGCATCTCGATGGTGACGAACAGCACCTTGTACAGGGCGTAGAAGACCGGAATCTGGACCAGGATCGGCAGACAGCCGGCCAGCGGATTGATCTTCTCCTTCTGATACAGCGCCATCAGCTCGACCTGCTGTTTCTGCTGGTCGCCTTCGTACTTCTTCTTCAGCTCCTCCATCTTGGGCTGGAGCTTGCGCATCTTGGACATACTCTCGTAGGCCTTGTTGGCCAGAGGGAACATGATCAGCTTGACCACCACGGTCAGGGCCAGGATGGCCAGGCCGAAATTGCCCAAAAGGCCGAAGAAGAACTCCACCACCATGAAGATCGGCCGGGTCAGGAACCACAGCATCCCCCAGTCGATGGCGTAGATGAAGCGGGGCAGGTTCAGGCTGTCCTCATAGCTCTTGAGCACCTGGCTGCGCTTGGCCCCGGCGAACAGGCGCTGGGTCTCGGTGATCTGACGGCCCGGGTTGATGATGCGCGAGGCGCCCAGCATCGAAGCCTCCTGCACCTGGGTGTCGCCCCTGGTGCGGACGCGGAATCCGGCCTCGACCTTTTCGGATTGGTCGGGGATCAGGGCCGCCAGCCAGTATTTGTCGGTGATGCCCAGCCAGCCGCCGGTGGTTTCATGGTCGATGGTCGGCTTCTTGGCCCAGTCCTTGTATTTGTGCTGCTCGGTGACGAAGCCGTCGCCGCGGCTGAAGGTGCCGATGGCGCCTTCGTGCAGGATCATGTCGCGCCCCAGGCCCGGCGGCACGCCCTGGCGCTCGACCCGGCCGTAGGGAGCGATGGTGATGGGCTGGGTCCCCAGGTTGGCGACCGTGTCGGTGACGGTGAACAGATATTGGTCGTCCAGCGCGATCACGCGGGTGAAGCGCAGACCGTTGGCGTTGTCCCAGGTCAGGGTCACCGGCGTCGACGGCGTCAGGGTCGAGCCGCCAGTCAGCCGCCACAGGGTGTTCGGTCCCGGAACGCCGCCCGGCACATTGGCGCCGGTCCAGCCGAACTGGGCGAAATAGGCGTGCTCCATGCCTTGCGGCCGGAACAGCTCCACCGGCGGGCTGTCCTTGGCCAGGGTTTCGCGATAGCGGACCAGGAACAGGTCGTCGACGCGGCCGCCCAGCAGGGACAGCGAACCCTTCAGGGTCGGGCTTTCGATCGGCACGCGGGCCGCGCGGCCCAGGGCCTGGGCGCGGTCGGTGGTGAAGGCCTGTTCCGGCGGCGCGGCGGAGGCGGCGGTCGGATGGTCGCCAGCCTTTTCAACCTGCGCGGCGGCGGCTTCGGCCTGGGCCGCGCGCCGACGCTGGGCCTGCGGCTCCATCACGAAGAACATATAGAAGCCCATGATCACCGCAGCGCACACGAAGAAAAGGATCGTGTTGCGGGAGTCTTGATTCTGCATCGGGTCAGCGGTCCTGGCCGGGGTGGTCGGCGGGGGTGACGGTCGGGCCTTCCACATGGGAGGGCGCGCGCGGGGTCGCCAGCCTTGTAAGGGTCGATTTCACATCGTCAAGCAAACGGTCCCAGGCTCGCTCGGTCGTACCGCTGCGCGCGATGAACACATAATCGCAGCCGGGCCGCCCGTGGACGGGCGTCAACGCCCGTGCGGCCTCGCGCAGGCGGCGTTTGGCGCGGTTGCGCACGACGGCCCCGCCGATCTTCCTGGTGGCGGTGAAGCCCAGGCGGATGGCGGGGTCGCCGTCCTGTCGATCCAGTTGCTGGATCAGCACGGCGCCGCGCGCCAGAGAAACGCCTTTGGCGGCCGCCAGAAACTGGGGCCGCCGGGTCAGGCGCAGAAGCTTGGGGAAAGTCGTCATCGCGGCGTCCCTTTCAGGACGCGGCCGATCAGGCCGTCAGGCGCTTGCGGCCCTTGGCGCGACGGCGGGCGACGATCTTCTGTCCGTTCTTGGTGGCCATCCGCGAACGGAAGCCGTGACGGCGCTTGCGCACGAGTCGCGACGGCTGATAGGTCCGCTTCACGGTCGGCTCCGAAATAAATGTGTGACACGGCGGGTCGAAACACGTCCGCCGCAGGAAGGGCGGGCGTATAAGGGGCGAAGACGCGGGCGTCAAGCCGCGCGAATGGACAAGGGCGACTTCGGGTATGGCGAAACGGTCGGCGAAGGAATGGGCGGTCCGCCTTTTGCCGCTGGCCGTCATCGCGGGACTGGTCGTCGTCTTCTTCGCCCTGGGCCTGAACCGCTATCTGTCGATGGAGATGATCCGCGAGCACGGGCTGAGCCTTCAGGCCTATGCGCGCGAACATTACTGGCAGGCGCTGATCGGCTTCATCCTGGTCTACGCCCTGGCCACGGCCTCGACGATTCCAGGACCGGTGTTTCTGACGCTGCTGGGCGGGATGATGTTCGGGCCTTGGGTCGGGGCGTTGGCCCAATCGACGGGCGCCACGCTCGGCTCCATCGTCATCTATCTGGTCTATCGTACGGCGCTGGGCACCTGGCTGAGGGCCAAGTTCAAGGCTGACGCCGGGATCATGGACCGGATCACCACCGGCATAGACCGCAACGCCTTCGTCACCCTGTTCACCCTGCGCGTCATCCCCAGCGTGCCCTTCGTCCTGATCAACGCCGCCGCCGGCATGGTGGCGGCGCCGCTGAAGCCCTACATCGTCGCGACCTTCCTGGGTCTGCTGCCCTCGACCACCATCTACACCTGGATCGGATCGAAACTGGGTGAGATGATGCAGGCGGGCGTCAGGCCCGACCTGGAGACCCTGGTGCGGCAGTTCTTCTGGCCGCTGATGGGGGTGGCCTTCCTATCGTTGTTGCTGCCGTTGTTCATCAAGCTGTGGCAGGGTCGGCGCAAGCGGCGGGAGACGGCGGCGTGAACCGTCTTGCAGCCCGCATCCGCGAGCGTTTGAACCTGCTGCCGCCGGGCTGGCGGCCGCATCCGCCGGACGGTATGTCGTCGCGGCTGTTGGCCCTGACGGCGGTTTTCACCGTGGCGGTCGAGCTGTTGATCGTCATGCCCAGCGCCGCTTCGTTCCACGAACGCTGGCTGCGCGACCGGTTGCAGGCGGCCGAGCTGGCCTCGGTCGGCGTCGAGGCCCTGCCCTACAGCGCCGTCGAGGATGAGACAGCGGCCGAGCTGATGCGGATCGGCGGGGTTCAGGCCGTGGTCGTGGGCGAACAGGGGGTGCGTCGCCTGCTGCTCCAGGCCCCCAATCTGCCGCGCGCGCCCGACCTGATCGATCTGAGGCGCGACACGCCCTTGGCGCGGGCGCTGGACCCGTGGCGGACCCTGTTCGGCCACCCGGATCGTTCGATTCGCGTTCAGGCGCGGCCGCGTTACCGCTCGGGCGACTTCATCGAAATCCTGACCCCGGCCCAGCCGTTGAAGCTGGAGCTGCGCGCCTTTCTCCTGAACAGCCTTCTGGCCTCGCTGCTGATCGCGATCGTGGCCGGCGGCCTGCTGTACGCCGGTCTCAGCTATCTGGTGCTGCAACCGCTGCGGCGTGTGACCCGCTCCATCGAACGCTTCGCCGCCGACCCCGAAAGCCCGGCCGAAACCCCGTCCGACCGTCACGACGAGATCGGCCGTGTCGAGCGCGAACTGGCGGTCATGCAGGACGAGGTGCGTCACGCCCTGCGCTCGCGCGCCCGGCTGGCGGCCCTGGGCGAGGCGGTGGCCAAGATCAATCACGACCTGCGCAATATGCTGACCTCGGCCCAGATGGCTTCGGAGCGCCTGGCGGGATCGGCCGATCCGACGGTGGCCAAGGCCCTGCCGCGTCTGGAACGCGCCCTGGGTCGCGCTGCGGCCCTGTCGCGAAACGTGCTGGAATACGGCCGCAGCGAAGAGCCTGCGCCCCAGGCGGCCAAGGTCGCCCTGGTCGGCGCCCTGACCCTGGCGGCCGAGGACGCGGGGCTGGACGCCTCCGGCGTGCGGCTGGAGAAACGGCTGCCCGCACGGTTCGCGATCCAGGCCGACCCGGACCAGTTGCACCGCATCCTGGTCAATCTGATGCGCAACGCCCGTCAGGCGATCGAGACCGACGCCCTGCGTCCGCCCGCGCGGCAGGGCCGGGGCGTCATTCGCGTGACGGCCGAGGCGGACGGGACCATGGCTGTGATCCGCATCGCCGACGATGGGCCGGGCATACCGCCGCGCCTGGCCGAACGGTTGTTCGAGCCTTTCGTCAGCGGCCGAACCTCGGACGGCACGGGCCTGGGCCTGACCATTTCACGCGAATTGGCGGCGGGTCACGGCGGGGACCTGAGGCTGGCGGCGTCGGGACCGGACGGGGCGGTGTTCGAACTGCGGTTGCCGCTCTAGCCCAGGCCGTCGTCGCTGACGGTGAAGGGGCGGCCTTCCTTCTTGGCCTGGCGCGCCAGTTCGTCCTGAACCACCTGCCAGCGCCGCAGACGTTCGTAAGAGACCATGTGTTCGGGCGAGGATTCCAGCCAGTCGCGGAATTCCTCGGTCTGGCGGCCGATGTCGGGCGCGCGCGGGTCGGGAAGGTTGGGCACCTTCGGCAGGCGCACGGCCACGTCCGCAGGGACGGGAAAGGCGCCGATGGAGGTCGACAACATCATGGTGGGCCGATGATTAGACGAACCGCGTCGTCCGTAAAGCGACGCCTCGACCTTTGCTGGGGGAAATGCGTTGACTTCGACGATGGTCTATAGGGTCTGGCCATCGCACCGATAGGGAGTCTTCCGATGGTCCGCCTTACCGTCCTCGCCATGATCATGAGCGCGGCCGTCCCGGCCCTGGCCCAGACCACGCCGCCCGCGACCCCGACCACGCCGGGAATCGTCTCCAAGGCCGTCGATCCCTATGCGCCGACCGACCCGGACGAGTTGGAGGCCTGGCTGCGCGCGCGCGGCGAAGCCTATTATCGCGCGCCCGACGCCCGTCAGGACCCCGCTGAACTGGCCCAGACGGCGTCCCTGAACGCCGAGATCGCCGCCAACAACGACCGCGCCGAGGCGCAGGAACAGTCGAACGTCGCCGATTACGAGGCCGCCAAGGTCAAGTATGACGCCGCCGTATCGGCCCATCGGGCCGCCGCCGCCGAGGCCGCGACGGCCCAGGCCAATTATGAGGCGGATCTGCGCGCCTCCCAGGCGGCCCAGGCCCAGTACGAACGCGACCAGGCCGAATGGCGTCGCCGCGTCGCCGCCTGCGAACGCGGCGACCGCTCGGCCTGTGCGCCGCGCCAATAGCGGGTCGGCATGAAGCCGCCATCATTGGATGAAAGCGTGGCTGCGGGGTTCGCCGCTGGTCTTGGCGCGCCCAACTCCACCGGCCAGGAATCCGCATGACCGAAGGCTCGACGCCGCGCGCGACAGACCGGACCCCCGTCGCCGATCGCCCGCTGGCCGACGGGCGGGTCGCGGTGTGGCGG
Organism: Caulobacterales bacterium; assembly: GCA_017302335.1. Classification (GTDB taxonomy): domain Bacteria; phylum Pseudomonadota; class Alphaproteobacteria; order Caulobacterales; family Caulobacteraceae; genus Brevundimonas. The sequence goes on from JAFLCT010000040.1 coordinate 13,369, forward strand.
CATCCGCTGTGGGTGCGCTGGACCCACTGGATCAATGTCGTCGCCGTCGTGGTGCTGGTGATGAGCGGGCTGAACATCCTGATGGCTCATCCGCATCTGTATTGGGGACTGCGCTCGACCTTCGCCGATCCGTGGCTGTCGTTCGGGGCGGCGCCCGACTGGGCCATGATCCCTTCGGGCCGCGACCTGGCGCAGGGGCGGCGCTGGCATTTCTTCTTCGCCTGGATCTTCGTGCTGAACGGTCTGGCCTATCTGATCCTGCTGATTGCGACGCGGCGGTTGGGGCGGCGACTGTGGCCGGACCAGGCCGACCGCAAGGGATTCTGGCTCTCGGTGAAAGACCATGCTCGCTTCCATTTCCCGAAGGACGACGAGGCGCGACGCTACAACGTCCTCCAGAAGCTGACCTATCTGGCCATGCTGTTCGTCATCCTGCCGATGATGCTGGTCACGGGCCTGTCGATGTCGCCCGGGTTCAACAGTATCGGCGGCGTGCTGCTGGACGTTATGGGCGGACGGCAGTCGGCGCGGACCCTGCATTTCCTGTCGGCCGTCGCCATTGCAGCGTTCGTCGTCATCCACGTCGGATTGGTGATCTGGACCGGACTGGTCAACAATCTGCGGGCCATGATCACCGGCTGGTTCGTCATCGAACCGTCGGACACGGAGGACCGGTCATGAACCGACGCCGTTGGCTGACCGGCGCCGCCGCGACCCTGGGCGCCGCCCTTGTCTCCGCCTGCGACCGGGTGACGAACGCGCCCTCGGTTCGCCAGGCCCTGCGCATGGCCGAGGGCCTGACGCGCCGCGTCCAGCGCCTGATCCTGCCGCGCGAGGCCTTGGCCCCAACCTATGACCGGGCGGACATTTCGCCGGATTTCCGGCCCAACGGTTCGATCGACCCCCAGGCGTCCGACTATCTGGCTCTGAAGGCGGGCGGCTTCGCCGACTATCGGCTGGTCGTCGACGGCTTGGTGGAACGGCCGCTGTCGCTGTCGCTGGCCGATCTGCGGGCCAGGCCTGCGCAGAGCCAGATCACCAAGCACGACTGCGTCGAGGGCTGGACCTCCATCGCCGAATGGACCGGGGTGCGGCTGGCGGCCTTGCTGGACGAGGCGGGGCTGAAGCCCCAGGCCCGCTACATCGTCTTCCACTGTTTCGACGCCCTGGATCAGCGCGAGGACGGCGAGCGTTATTACGAGAGCATCGACCTGATCGACGCGCGCCATCCGCAGACGATCCTGGCCTGGGCCATGAACGGTCGGACCCTGGCCGTCCCGCATGGCGCGCCGCTGCGTCTCAGGGTCGAACGCCAGATCGGCTACAAGCACGCCAAATACATCCGGCGGATCGAAGCGGTCGAAAGCTTCGCTCACCTGGGCGGCGGCCGGGGGGGCTATTGGGAAGACAGAGGCTACGAATGGTACGCGGGCATCTAGGACGCCCCGCCACAGGGATTGGTTGACGAACGGGATGGTAGTGTCCATCTGGTGGCGATGACCGAAACGGAGATGCGTGTGCGTATCGGCAGCACAGACTTCTAAGGCCCGACCGCGTGACCTGTGTCGTGGACTGGAACGCGTTGGGCGTATGGCTGACGGCCCTGGCGACCGCGGCCTTGGCCATCACCGCCGCCTGGCAGTTGGGCCACCTCAGAAAACAGCTCAAGACGGAAAGCGAACGCGAACGGCGCTGGCGCACCATCGACGCCTGCGAACGTTGGTCGATGTCGGAAGTTCTCCGGGACGCCAAGGTGGCGGTCTTCGGCGCCCGGTCGTCTGGAAGGCTCGCGGAAAATCCGCTGGCGCACGCTCGGAATATCCGTTCGATCCTGAATTACCTCGACGCAGTTGCGATCGGCGTTCGTCAGGACGCCTATATCAAGGAGATCGTCATCGCCCATCTGTCGACGGTGATCGTCGATATCGTTCACAACGGCATCGAGGGTGGGTGGGCCGACTTCCAGATTCGCGCGGAAGACTATTCCGATCTCATCTGGCTCAGGGATGAGATCCGGGCGGCCAGGCCGGACCTGTCTAGCCGAACCCTGCCAGCGGCGCCTTCGACCTTAACGACGGGACCCTAGGCCTCGGCCGTTTCCGATCGCTTCTTCATCAGGGTGTCGAAGCTGTCCCAGACGCCGTCGGCGCCGTGCCACGATCCTTGCGTGGCGCCCTTGGAGTATTCGGTCGCCCTCGCCTCGAAGAAGTTGGCGTGCTCGACGCCCGACAGCAGGCTTTGCAGCCAGGGCAGGGGGTTCTCACGGCCGCCGCCGTACAGTTCCGGCAGTTGCAACTGGCGCAGGCGCCAGTCGGCGATGAAACGGATATAGGCCTTGATGTCGTCGGGGGTCATGCCGTTGACCGGTCCCATTTCGAAAGCCAGGTCGATGAATTTGTCCTCCATCGTCACCACGGTCTCGCAGCATTGGACGATATCGTCGGCGACCGCCTTGGTGACCGCGCCCGTCTCCTTGTTGAAGGCGTGGTACAGTTTGATGATGCCCTCGCAGTGCAGGCTTTCGTCACGCACCGACCAGGACACGATCTGGCCCATGCCCTTCATCTTGTTTTGGCGCGGGAAATTCATCAGCATGGCGAAGCTGGCGAACAGTTGCAGCCCCTCGGCGAAGCCGCCGAACATGGCCAGGGTGCGGCAGATGTCGGCCTCGGTCTCGACCCCGAACTGGCCCATGTAGTCGTGCTTGTCCCGCATGGCCTCATATTCCATGAAGGCGCCGAATTCGGCCTCTGGCATACCGATGGTTTCCAGCAGCAGGGCGTAGGCCGCGATGTGGATGGTCTCCATATTGGCGAAGGACGCCAACATCATCTTGACCTCGGTCGGTTTGAACACCCGACCGTAGCGCTCCATGTAGTTGTCCTGCACCTCGATGTCCGCCTGGGTGAAGAAGCGGAAGATCTGGGTCAGCAGGTTGCGCTCGGCGACGGTCAGATTGGCCGCCCAATCCTTGCAGTCCTCGCCCAACGGCACCTCTTCGGGCATCCAGTGGACCTGCTGCTGCTTCTTCCACATATCGAAGGCCCAGGGGTAGCGGAAAGGCTTATAGGCCGCCGACGGGGTCAGAAGACCCGGCGTGATCAAACCCTTACCCGAGAGGCCTTGGGGCGTGACATGGGCGTTCATGGCGAGGACCGGTCAAAAAAGCGGACGAAAAGGACTGGCGATATCCAATCCCAGATTCGTCCTGGAGGCTAGACCTAGAGGGTTAACGATCCCCAACATCAAGATGTTGTGTGCGACGGCGCGCGTCTGGCCTGGAGCCGTGTCGCGGCGTAGGCGGCCAGCCACAGGGCCATGGCCCAGGCGGCGCCGACGCACCACCCGGCCAGCACGTCCGTGGCCCAGTGCGCGCCCAGATAGACGCGCGTCAATCCGACCAGTCCGGCCAGGGTCATGCCGACGCCCAGCACATAGGCTTTCAGACGTTTGGTCGGAAAGGCGCGCGCCAGCATCACCGCCACCGACAGATAGAAGACCGTCGACATCAGGGCGTGGCCCGAGGGGAAGCTGGCGTTCAGGGTTTCGACGGCCTGATAGGCGGCGGGCGGTCGTTCGCGTTCGAACAGCGCCTTCAACCCCTCGCTCAGGGCGACGCCCCCCGCCAGACCCAGGGCCAGCAGCAGGGCCGACAGCCGTCTTCTCTGGATCAGCAGAAAGCCGACCGTCGCCACGGCGAACAGGCTCAGCACCGCGATGCCGCCCAGGGAGGTGATGTCCAGCGCCGCCTCTCTCAGCCACCATGGCCCGCGCGGCTGACCGGCGACCGGCTGCATCCAGACCAGCACCGCCTGGTCGAAGGCCCGGCCGTCGGTCTCGGCCATGTCGTCGGCCAACTCAATAAAGGCCAGCACGCCCAGGATCACGACCATCACGGCGCCCATGACGGACGGCTCCATGCGGGCCGACGCCCAAGCGCGACGCAGCGGGGCGATCACTTTTTCCGACATCATCCGCCCTCGAACGGTCAAGCTGGGTCCTGCGTTCCGCTCACGGCTTCGTGAGAAGCGCGGCCTTCCATCGTCAGGCCCGCGTCGCGGCCTGTCCACAGGCTCTTCCCCGACTTCCATCGTGATTCGCCCAGAAAACGAACGTCAAGCCCGTTGACGGGTCGTTAGGCATCTGCGCCCCATATGTGGGTTCGGGGCGCGCTTTGGCCACTAGATGATGTGGTCGGAACGCGAGGGCCAAAACAGAATCTCTATTCGGGGCAAGGCGCTTATGGCTGGCGGCGAAGCATTGAAGACGGTTGGGTTCGAGGGCGGCGCTTCGGCCGTTCAGGCCGATCGACCGCATCTCAGCGTGGTGCCGTCGATCCACCTGGATCGCGCGCGCGACGCCCTCTTGACCGACTTCGGCAAGAAGACGCTGGAAGACCGCTATCTGCTGCCGGGCGAAAGCTATCAGGATATGTTCGCGCGCGTCGCCACGGCCTTCGCCGACGACGCCGACCACGCGCAACGCGTCTATGACTATATGTCCAAGCTGTGGTTCATGCCGGCCACGCCGGTGCTGTCGAACGGCGGCGCTGATCGCGGCCTGCCGATCAGTTGCTTCCTGAACGCGGTCGGCGACAGCCTGGACGGCATCCAGTCGGTGTGGAACGAGAACGTCGCCCTGGCCTCGAACGGCGGCGGCATCGGCACCTATTGGGGCGGCGTCCGCTCCATCGGCGAGAAGGTCAAGGGCGCGGGCCAGACCTCGGGCATCATCCCCTTCATCCGCGTGATGGACAGCCTGACCCTGGCGATCAGCCAGGGTTCGCTGCGCCGCGGCTCGGCCGCCGTCTATCTGGACATCCACCACCCGGAGATCGAGGAGTTTCTGGAGATCCGCAAACCTTCGGGCGACTTCAACCGCAAGTCCCTGAACCTGCACCACGGCATCAACATCACCGACGCCTTCATGCACGCGGTGCGCGACGGTCGGCCCTTCGCCCTGGTGTCGCCCAAGACCGGCGAAACGATGAAGACGGTCGACGCCCGCGCCCTGTGGCAGAAGATCCTGGAGATCCGCCTTCAAACCGGCGAGCCGTATCTGATCTTCTCGGACACGGTGAACCGCCAGATGCCCCAGCACCAGCGCGACCTGGGCCTGTCGGTCAAACAGTCCAACCTGTGCTCGGAGATCATGCTGCACACCGGTCGCGACCATCTGGGCATCGACCGCACCGCCGTCTGCTGCCTGTCGTCGGTCAACGCCGAGACCTTCCTGGAATGGCGCGAGGAGCCGCGCTTCATCGAGGACGTGATGCGTTTCCTGGACAATGTCCTGGAAGACTTCATCCGCCGCGCGCCGCCGGAAATGAAAGCCGCCGTCTATTCGGCGCGGCGCGAGCGGTCGGTGGGCCTGGGCCTGATGGGCTTCCACTCCTTCCTGCAAGGTCAGGGCGTGGCCTTCGAGTCGGCCATGGCCAAGAGCTGGAATATGCGGCTGTTCAAGCATCTGCGCCGCGAGGCCGACAAGGCCAGCCGTCTGCTGGCCGAGGAAAAGGGTCCGTGCGAGGACGCCAGGGAGCGCGGCGTCATGGAGCGGTTCAGCCACAAGCTGGCCATCGCCCCGACCGCCTCGATCAGCATCATCTGCGGCGGAACCTCGGCGGGCATCGAGCCGATCCCGGCCAACATCTACACCCACAAGACCCTGTCCGGCTCCTTCGCGGTCAAGAATCCCTATCTGGAGCAACTGCTCGACGGGAAGGGCCTGAACACCGAGGCGACCTGGTTGTCGATCCTGGAGCATGAAGGCTCGGTCCAGCACCTGGACGGCCTGACCGACGATGAGAAGTCGGTGTTCAAGACCGCCTTCGAACTGGATCAGCGCTGGATCATCGAACTGTCGGCCGACCGCTCGCCCGAGATCTGCCAGGCCCAGTCGATCAACGTCTTCCTGCCCGGCGACGTCGACAAGTGGGACCTGCATATGCTGCACTGGTCGGCGTGGGAGCGGGGCGTGAAGTCGCTGTACTATCTGCGCTCCAAATCGGTTCAGCGCGCCGCCTTCGCCGGTGCGGAAGACAAGGCCGCGGACGGGGCCGAGAGCGATCTGAACCAGCCCGACCTCTTCGCCGCAGCCAAGACCGATTACGAGGAATGCCTGGCCTGCCAATAAGGCGGCCTTGCCGCCTTATTGGTTTGTCTCTTGGCCTAACGCTCGCGTCGCGGACGCTCGCTGCTTGAGACCTGATGGAACCCGCCCCGGCGACGAGACGTTGCCGGGGCGGATTCTTGTCACGAAAGAGTCTGTTGGCGCCGGGCTTGCTTTGAGGCAGGTTGACGGCTGTTAACGGACTGAGGGGACCGTTGATGCGTGGCTTTGCGTATGTCGGTTGGGCTGGAGCGGCGATCGTGGCGATCGTCGGCGTCGCCTGTCCGACTCTGGCGCAGACGCCGTCTTCGGGACCTCGCACCCTTGAACAGGCTTTGGCGGGCACGGCTCACGTGCAGCCCGCCTATGACATCGGCCGCCAAGCCTGGGCCGTGGACGCCCAGCGCGACATCGTCGCCCGTCTGAACGCCCAGAGCGCCTTCAACATCGCCGCCGACCGCCCCTTCGGCCCGGCGGTGGAGTTCGAAAACGAGTTCGCGTCCGAACCGTCTGATCTGACCGCCGTGACCCGACGCGACATCTGGCGCGAGGGCGAGGGCTTCACGGATCGGCTGTCGCTGGTGACGGGCGGTCGCTTGCGCCGCGCCGACGGCTCGCCTCTGCCGGTGACGCCGCTGGACCAGGCCGAGCTGGACCCCGAACGTTATGACGTCCGCTTCGTGCGCGGCTGGCCGGTCGCCACCGCCTATACGGACAATGGGCTGGAGGTCAGTCTGACGCCCCACGCCGGCGTCGCCGTCGGCTCGGACGGCGGCTCGGCCGAGGCCGGGGCCACGGTGCGCATCGGTTCGGCCGAGGTGCGCGACGGCCAGGCGTTCGGCGAGCGCGCCCGCTGGTATGTCTACGCCGCCGGGTCGGGCCGGGCGGTGGGCTATAATTTCGCCCGCACCCGCGACGGCGATTTCGCCCGCTCGGGCTACAGCCACGATTCCGGCTCCTTCCTGGGCGACGCCTCGCTGGGCGTGGCCTATCGCCGGGGCGACCTGCAAGGCTCGTTCGGCCTGGTCTATCGCGAGATCGAGGCCGAGGGTCTGCGCAGCGGCCGGGGCCTGGACAATGACGTGACTGAGGGCCTGGTGGCCTTCCAGTTGTCGATCAAGCCGCAGTGGTGAACGGGTCTCTCTGAGTCCTGACTGAACTCAGGCCCGCAATCATTGCACCCGGGCCACGCCCTCGCGTCTTGGATCGGCCCCGCCGTCCCAGTGTCCGCCGCGCCAGATCGCCCCGTGCAGGCCCGAGTTCTCGGACGTGTTCTCGCGTAGCAAGACGCCCCGTTCGGCCAGGGCCGCGCGCAGCTCGGGGCTGAACATCGCCGTGTCGGCGCCGAAGCCGTCGCCCTTGGCCACCAGGTTCGGCAGGTCGATGGCCGCCTGCATCGACAGGTTCCAGTCCAGCACGCCGATCAGCGCCTTGACGTCATAGGCCAGGATGGCCGAGCCGCCGGGCGAACCCAGGGCGCCGACGAACCGGCCCTGTCGATCCAGGATGAGGATCGGCGACATCGACGAGCGCGGCCGCTTGCCCGCCGCCACGGCGTTGGCCGCCGGGGCGCCGTCCGGCCGGGTCGGCTCGAAACTGAAGTCGGTCAGTTGGTTGTTCAGGAAGAAGCCCGCCGCCATCCGGCCCGATCCGAAGATGCTCTCGACCGTGGTGGTCATGCTGACGGCGTTTCCGTCGGCGTCGACGATGACGAAATGCGAGGTGCCGACCGGCTCGCGCGTGGCGTCGGGACCGGCGAAGATCCCGCCCGGCGGCGTTCCCGCCG
>JAFLCT010000041.1 GCA_017302335.1 Caulobacterales bacterium
CGCCCGAGAAGATCAGCACCGCGTTCTCGGGCCGATAGCGACCGGCGTGGAAGGCCGCCAGATCCTCGTGCGTCAGGCCCGGAATGCTGGTCGGCGTGCCGTTGGCGGGGCGTCCGTAGGGGGCGTCGCCATAGATGGCGCGGGCGGCGGCCATGCCGGCCACGGGACCGGGCTGGGACAGTTGGACCCGCAGGCCGTTCAGCGCCTGCTGCTGCTGACGGGTCAGTTCCTCGGGCGCGAAGGCCGGGTTGCGCACCATGTCGGCCAACAACATCAGAGCCTGGGGGAAGACGTTCGACGGCGCATTGACCTGGACATTGGTGAAGTCGACGCCCGCGCCCGCGCCGAAATCGGCGCCCAGGCTTTCGCCCTCGCTGGCGATCTGGACGGCCGAGCGGGTCTCGGTGCCCTTGTCCAGAAGATTGGCGGTGAAGGCGGCGGTTCCGGCCTTGCCGTCGGCGTCGTCCGAGGCCCCGGCGCGCAGACCCAGGCGGGCCGAAACCAGCGGCAGACCTTGCGTCGGGGCGACCAGCACCCTCAGGCCGTTGTCCAGACGCATATCGGCCACGGCGGGCGTGGCCACGGCGACTGGCTGACCGGGTTGAGGCAGGGGGCGACGCTCGCCTTCGGGGGCCAGGCTGACCGGGTCGCCCGCCGGGGCCAGGTCGGCCAGGGTGACGGGGGCGGTGTAGTCGCTGCGTTGCGGCGTCTCGGGGTGTTCGGCGTCGGCCTGGAGATAGCGCATGGTCACGGCCCGGTCGTCGCGCAGATACTGGCGCGCCACGCGCTGGACGTCGGCTGCGGTCACGGCTTGCAGATTGGCGATATCGCGGTCCACCGATGTGGGATCGCCGGTCATGATCAGGCTGTATCCAAAGGCGAAGGCGCGGCCGTCGATGGTCTCGCGCGACCGCAGGGCGTCGGCGATCAACTCGTTCTTGGCCTCGGTCAGCTCGGCCTCGGTGACGGTCTGGTCGCGGATGCGCACGACCTCGGCGCGCAGGGCGTTCAGGCCCTCGTCCGGCGTCTTGCCGGGGTTCATCACCGCCGTGACGGACAGGTTGCCGACCTGCTGCTGCTGATAGTTGCTGGAGCCGGCCGAGTTGGCGACCTGCTGGGTATAGACCAGCGACCGGTACAGGCGCGAGCTGTCGCCGGTCGACAGAATGCCGTCCAGCACGTCCAGCGCCGCCCGATCCGGGTGGGCGTAGGGCGCGGTGGGCCACGAAATCTGCACCATCGGCAGCGGCACGTTCGGGCCATAGAAGGTCGTCTCGCGCGCCGGGCCGTAGGTCTCGGGCACGTCATTGGCGGGCAGAGGGCGGTCGGGCCGTTCGATCGGGCCGAAATACTGGTCGATCCAGGCGTCCAACTGGGCCTGGTCGAAATTGCCCGCCACGATCAGATAGGCGTTGTCGGGGCGATAGAAGGTCTCGTGGAAGGCCTGAACGTCGCCGATATTCGCCGCGTTCAGATCCTCGATCGAACCGATGCCGGGGCGGCGATAGGGGCTGGTCTGGAAGATGAAGGCCGGGGCGTGGATGCGCTGGAACCGGCCGTAGGGCGTGGACAACACGCGCAGACGGTATTCTTCCTTCACCACGTCGCGTTCGGAATCCATGACGGCTTCATTGACGACCAGCGACCCCATCCGATCGGCCTCGGCGAACAGCATCCGCTCCAGGTGTTCGGCCGGAACGGTCTCGAAATAGTTGGTCAGGTCGAGATAGGTCGAGGCGTTGTTCGAGCCGCCGACATCCTCGGTCAGCCGGTCGAAGGTCTCGGGCGGCAGGTTGCGGGTCGCCTTGAACATCAGGTGTTCGAACAGGTGGGCGAAGCCCGAGCGGCCCTCGGGGTCGTCCTTGGCGCCGACCTTGTACCAGACCTGGACCGTGACGTTGGAGGTGTTGGGGTCGCGCGCCGTATAGACCTTCAACCCGTTCGGCAGGGTGCGTTCGACAAAACCCAACGGCGGCACCTGGACCCCCTGGGTCGAGGCGGCGGGCGCGGCGGTCTGGGCGATGGCGGGCGCGGCGGCTAGGCCCAGCATCAAGGCCGAGGCGGCGACGGACAGGATCAGGCGGGTCTTCATGATGATGCGGATGCTCCAGCGCCCGTTCCGCCGGGCGGCGGGACCCTATCAACGACCCCCGGCCGGGCGCACCTTAACGAGATTTAATAATCCGCCGGTGCGGAACGGATTACGGTTTTTCCCACGTGTAAGCGTGTCGGCTCCTTTTAGGATGACGGCGCGAGTCCCGGCGGCAATGGTGTCGCCGCCTGCAATCTGTGAACGGACAAGTCAGTATGAAACGCCTGCTCGTCGCCGGGGCCGCCCTCGGCGCCCTTTTGATCCCCGCCGCCGCCTCGGCCCAGGAGACCCACGACCACGCCTGCCTGGACGAAACCTGTTCGGTCGTCAGCCTGATGGATGATTTCCGCGGCCTGGTCCAAGACGCTGACCCCGCCACGCCGGGCTGGCAGGGTGTCGCCACGCCGTCCTTTGGAACCTGGGGCTTCGACCTGGCGGGACGCGACACCTCGGTGAATCCGGGCGACGACTTCTTCCGCTACGCCGGGGGCCTGGCCTTCGACCAGATTCAGATCCCGTCTGACCGCACCAGCTACGGCGCCTTCGCCATGCTGCGCGAACTGTCGGACAACCGCATCAAGGCCATGGTCGAGGGCCTGGCCGCCCGCGACGATCTGATCGCCGGCTCGGACGAGGCCAAACTGGCCGACGCCTATCGCAGCTATATGGGCGAGGCGCGGATCGAGGCGTTGGACGCCCAGCCGCTGCAACCCTATCTCGACGCCATCCGCGCCGCCGACACCCACGAGAAGATGGCGGTCTATATGGGTTCGACCCAGGGTCGCGCCGGGGCGTCGATCTTCGGCACGGGCATCACGATCGATTCCAAACGCCCCAATGAATATGTGACCTCCATGGGCCAGGGCGGTCTCGGTCTGCCGAACCGCGACTACTATCTGGATGCGCGCTACGGCGACAAGAAAGAGAAATACCAGGCCTATGTCGAGCGTATGCTCGACATGATCGGCTGGGATGATCCGGCCGGAAACGCGGCGGCCATCCTGGCCTTCGAAGACAAGATCGCCCAGGCTCACTGGACCCCGATCGAGAACCGCGACCGCAACCGCACCTATAATGAATACACCCCGGCCCGCCTGGCCGAGGCCGCGCCGGGCTTCGACTTCGCCGGCTATCTGAACGCCGCGGGTCTCGGCTCCATCGACCGTCTGATCGTCCGTCAGGACACGGCCATGCCCAAGATCGCCGCCATCTACGCCGAGACGCCGATGTCGGTGATCCAGGCCTGGCAGGCGTTCCACACCGTCGACGACGCCGCGGGCAGCCTGTCGCGTCGCTTCTCGGACGCCCAGTGGGAGTTCCGCAGCCGCGACCTGTCGGGCCAGCCCGAGCAGCGCACCCGCGAAAAGCGCGCCGTCAGCTTCGCCGAGGGCGCCCTGGGCGAGGCCACGGGCCGTATGTACGTCGAGCGGTATTTCCCGGCCGAGTCCAAGGCCAAGATGGAAGAGCTGGTCGCCAACCTGCGCCGGGCGCTGGCGCACCGCATCGACAACCTGACCTGGATGGGCGACCAGACCCAGGCCGCCGCCCAGGAGAAGCTGTCGAAATTCACCGTCAAGATCGGCTATCCGAACAAGTGGCGCGACTATTCGGCCCTGGAGATCCGACCCGACGACCTGTTCGGCAATGTCGAGCGCATCGGCCGCTTCAACTGGCAGTACCAACTGAACCGCATGAACGGGCCGGTCGACAAGGACGAGTGGGGCATGACGCCCCAGACGGTGAACGCCTATTACAACTCGGCCAATAACGAGATCGTCTTCCCGGCCGCCATCCTGCAACCGCCCTTCTTCGACCCGAACGCCGATCCGGCGGTGAACTACGGCGGCATCGGCGGGGTGATCGGCCACGAGATCGGTCACGGCTTCGATGACCAAGGCTCCAAGTCCGACGGCGACGGCGTGCTGCGCGACTGGTGGACGCCAGAAGACCGCGCCAATTTCGTCGCCCTGACCACCCGTCTGGGCGCCCAGTACGACCAGTTCGAGACCCTGCCCGGCTATCACGTCCAGGGCGGTCTCACGATGGGCGAGAACATCGGCGACGCCGGCGGCGTGGCCGTGGGGCTGGACGCCTATCACCTGTCGCTGAACGGTCAGCCCGCGCCGGTGATCGACGGCACGACCGGCGACCAGCGTTTCTTCTACGGCTGGGCGCAGGTGTGGAACTCGAAATACCGCGACGAGGCCCTGAAGCAGCAGGTGGCCACCGATCCGCACAGCCCGGCGCGTTTCCGCGTCATCGGTCCGCTGCGCAATGTCGACGCCTGGTATGACGCCTTCGGGGTCCAGCCCGGCACGACCTATTATCTGCCGCCGGAAGAGCGCGTGCGCATCTGGTGACGGTCGACGGATCGTCGTGATGTCGGAGAGCGGCTCCCCCTGGGGGCCGCTCTTCTGCTATGGGGCGCGAGCGGACGCGCGGAGGATTGCGGTGACGGACAGGTTGATCCTGGTGGGCCAGGTGGCGGGCGGCTTCGGCGTCAAGGGCGAGGTGCGGGTGACGGCCTATACCGCCGATCCCCTGGCGCTGACGGCCTATGGCCCGCTGCTCTGCGCCGACGGCTCGATCGGCCTGACGCTGACGACGGCGCGCCCCGACAAGAACGGCGTGGTCGGCCGGGCCAAGGAGATCGCCGCCAAGGAACAGGCCGATGCGCTGCGGGGCCTGAAGCTCTATGTCCCGCGCGACCGCTTTCCCGAGCCGGACGAGGACGAATTCTATCTGGCCGATCTGATCGGGCTGGAGGCGCGCGACGGCGACGACGCCGTGATCGGGCGCGTGAAGTCGGTGCAGAATTTCGGAGCGTCCGATATGCTGGAGATCGCGCCCGCGTCGGGCGGCCAGACCTGGTATCTGCCGTTCACGCGCGAGGCGGCGCCCGAGGTGCGGACGGCCCAGGGCTGGGTCCGGGTGATCCGGCCCGCCGAGGTCGGCGAGCCGGAGCCGGGCTGAACGGCGTCAGCTATTGTCTTCGGTCGGCGCGCCGGGACCGTTCTTCTGGATCGAGGCGATGGCGTTCTGGGCCGAGGCCTTGGAGGAATAGCCCTCGGTCGAGAAGATGGTCTCGCTGTTGTATTTGAAGCGGACGCGGAACTCGCCGGCCTTGTCCTTGTAGATTTCGAACTTGTGCGCCACCGGCGCCTCCTTGCGTGGGGTTTGGGGGACCCGCAGGCTCGGCAGGGCGGGGCGCGCCGTCAACCATGGAAATGTCGGTTTCGGGACACAGGCGCGTGAAGCCTGGACCCGTGAAGCGTCGCCGTCAGTCCGTCGCGGGCGCCTCGCCGCAGACGGCGCGGAAACCCGCCGCCGCGAACCGGACCATATAATCGCCCGCCGTCTCCAGATCGCCCGACCGGCACAGGCCGTTCGACAGCCGGTCCAGGCGACCGGTCTCGCCCAGGGTCAGGGTCAGGGCGCCCGACAGATTGTGATAGGCCCAGTACAGATCGACATCCTGAGCATGGGGCAGGATCTGTTTGATCAGCTCGATCAGCCGCCGGATGGCCGGGTCGTAATAGCGGGCCATGGTCTCGCCGCCGAAGGTCGGGTTGGCGTTGGTCTGGGCCACCAGGGCGGCGTAGTGTTTCCAGCCCGGCCCGCCTTTCAGCGACCACTGGAACGGGGGTCTCAGGAAGGCCTCGAACAGCCCTTCCAGCGTCATGTTCGCGCCCTCGGCCTTGGCGTAGCGGTTGATGGCCTCGACGCGCTCATTGTTCCAGATGGCGGCGCGACGCAGGAAGACGGCGTCGAACAAGCCGCGCTTGGCGCCGAAATAATAGTGGACCAGGGCCGTATCCACGCCCGCCTCGCGCGCCACCTCGCGGATGGTGACGCCGTAGAAGCCGTGTTTCGAAAACAGATCCTCGGCCGCGTCCAGGATGGATTCACGGGTGTCGCCGACGACGCCGTCCTTGGCCTTGGGCGGGCGGCCGCGCTTGGCCGGGCCAGGGGCGGGGCCTGGAGCAGGGGCGGTCTTGGGCGCGTTGGTCTCGCTCATGGCTCAGGCATAGGCTGGGCGAGCCTTGCTGTGCAACGGCGCCACATCAAGGTCGTAACCGTTTTCCGCCCCGGCGGCGCCATTTGACAGGGCCGCGAAAGGCGATCACCTTCGGCGAAAATCATTGAACGCTGAATAAAAGCGTCACGGGCTGGAAACATCATAATGAGGATCCCGATGAACCGACTGGTCAAGACCGCCTTGCTGGCGGGCGCCGCCTGGAGCGCGCTATCCACTTTCGCCGTGGCCCAAGAGGCCGCTTCCCAAGGGCCTGTGAACGCGGTCGAGGACATCGTCGTCACCGCCCGTCGCACCGAGGAGTCGGCCCAGACCACGCCTCTGGCCGTGACCGCCTTCAACGCCGAGACGCTGCAACGCCAGGGCGCGCTGCAAGTCACCGACCTGCAAGGCGCGGTGCCGAACCTGAACATCGCCCAGGGTCGCGCCTCGTCGAACGCCACCAACATCTACATTCGCGGCGTGGGCCAGCCTGACGCCCTGCAAACCTTCGACCCGGCCGTCGGCGTCTATGTCGATGACGTCTATTACAGCCGTATCCGCGGCACCCAGTTCGATCTGCTGGACCTGGAGCGCATCGAGGTGCTGCGCGGTCCGCAAGGCACCCTGTACGGCAAGAACACCATCGGCGGCGCCCTGAAGCTGGTGTCGCGCCGTCCGGGCGACGAGTTCCGCGCGCGCGGCTCGGTGGCCTACGGCTCGTATAATCTGATCGACATTCAGGGATCGGTCTCCGGCCCCGTGACCGAGAACCTGGCCTTCGGCCTGGCCGCCCTAAGCTCGACCCGCGACGGCTATGTCACCGACCCGGTGAGCGGCGCCGAATACAACGACAAGAACACCCAGGCCGTACGCGGTTCGCTGGCGTGGGACCCGGCCTCGAACGTCCGCGTCGACTTCGCCGCCGACTGGTCGCGTGACGACGCGGCGCTGACCGTCGGTCAGGCCACCAGCCCGCTGACCACGGTTCTGGGCGTGCCGCTGTACACCCCGCCGAACCCGCTGCCGCAGTATAATTTCGAGACTTCGGTCACGCCGGGCCTGCCCAATTCGACCAAGCTGGACCACTGGGGCGGTTCGCTGCGGGTCGCGTGGGACCTGTCCGAGAACCTGACGCTGAGGTCGATCACCGGGTATCGCAGCCTGTCGACGACGGACTACATCGACTTCGACGCCACGCGCCTGTCGATCACCGAGGCTCTGGTCGACGTGGACCAGAACCAGACCAGCCAGGAGTTCCAGTTGAACTGGAACAGCGGCCCGATCAACGCCGTGGCCGGCCTGTACTATCTGCGTGAGAACGTCGATTCTCATCAGGAAGCCTACGCCAACGACTTCCTGGGCGCGGCCTTCTCGAACTCGCGCTTCACCCGCACCATCGACGACACGCTGGAGACCACCTCCAAAGCGGCCTACGCCAACGTCAGCCTGTCGGTCTCGGATCAGATCCGCGTCTCGGGCGGCGTCCGTCGCACCGAGGAGGAGAAGGACTACTGGCGCACGACCTCGACCTTCTATGCGGCCCTGCCGGCCTTCAACGCCACCTACGCCTTCGCCCCGCCGGTCGGCCAGTATGACGACACTTCGGTGTCGGCCTCGATCGACTACCAGCCGGACGCCGACACCCTGTGGTATCTGCGTTATTCGGAAGGCTTCAAGTCGGGCGGCTTCAACGGTCGCGCCAACTCCGTGGCCGAGTCCAGCGAGTACGACCCGGAAACGGCCGAGAGCTGGGAAGTCGGCTTCAAGGCCACGCGCTGGGACAACCGTCTGCGCTTCAACGCGGCCTATTTCATCACCGACTACAACAATTTCCAGGCCCGCATCTCGGGTACGGACATCGACCCGATCACGTTGATCCCGGCGGCCAAGCTGTCGGTGCTGAACGCTGGCGGACTGTTGCTGTCGGGCTTCGAGGTCGAAACGGTCCTGGTGCCGCTGCCGGGCCTGCAACTGGACGCCCAGATCGGCTACCTGGACGCCGACTACACCGACTTCGCCGACGCCCGCTTCGCCAGCTTCGCCGGCAGCCGCGAGTTCCAGACCCCGGCCTTCTCGCCCAAATGGACCGCCCGCTACGGCGCTCAATATGAGGCGGTGATGGGGGATGGTTCGTCGATCACGGTCGGCGGCGCCGCCAAATACCGGTCGCGCATGGCCCTGGCGGTGGACAACACCCCGATCAACTCGAATGTCCAACTGCCGGGTATGTTCCAGGAAGACTACTGGCTGTTCGACGCCCGGGTGGTGTGGAACGATCCGACCGACCGCTATTCGGTCGGCCTGTACGGCCAGAACCTGTCGGACGAGGTCTACAAGACCGACGCTCAGGAGTTCTCGTCGGTGGGCGGCATCCGCACGGCCTACTACGGCGCGCCGCGCACCTGGATGATCAAGGTCTCGGCCCGCTACTGATCAGGCCTGCGAAGGCCTGAACCCCTTCTCCTGGGGGGTCTGGGGCGGCGGTTCGATGCGGGCCGCCGCCCTTTTTCTTTCCTGTATTCACGTTGAGTGTTGGCGTCAGCCCGGCGGCAGGCGCCACGCCTAGCCGGGCAGGCGTTTGATCACGTCGGCGAACAGGTTTTGCGGATCGACGGCCATAGCCTTGGCCAAGGCGACGAACTCCAGCACGTCCACACGCCGTTCGCCGCGCTCAATGTTGGAAACATGGGTCTGGGATTTGCCCAGCCGCTTCGCCAGTTCGACCTGATTCAGGCCGGAGGCTTTTCTCGCTTCGACGATGACGGCTACGAGGTGTGCGTGATCCGGGCCGAAAACCGTCGTGGGCATTGGCAGGCCTCACCAGCTTGAACTGGCGCCTCACCTATATGCGGTCCTCGCATATTCACTTCCCGAATATGTATGGTATTCGGAAGTCGAATATCGAGGGAGGGGCTGATGGACTGGGATACCCGGCGAAGGATCGAGGAAGAGGAGCGGGTTCGGGTCATGACGCGGGACAGGGCGCGTCTGCGTCAGCGTTATCGTGAGGATGACGCCGAAGAGCTACTTGGACGGGCCGGGGGCATCTTCCCCTATCTGGTGGCCGCCACGCTGACGGGCGGTCTGGTGGGCCTCGTCATCGGGATCGGGATGCTATTTTCGGGTCAGGGTCTCAAGGACGCCGGGACGGCTGTTCTCGGTTGCGCCATCATCGGCTTTGTCTGGGGTCTGGCGAAGCTGTCCCGCACCTAGGCGAGGAGTTCGGCCAGAAGGTCGTTGCCGAAGGGCTTGTGCTGGGTGATCCGCCTCGCCCAGCCGAAGTAGTTCATCAGGTAGCGGGTCGAGACGCCATTGCAGCGGCGATTGACGAGGTTCTCGACGTCCCGGTGATAGGCGTCGATCCGCCCGATGCTCAGATGAGTGGCGTTCTGGCCGCCCTTCTTGGCGACGATGTGATCGCACTTCGCCTTGGCGGCGGCCTTCGGATAGGCGTGGTTGCCGTCCGTGCAGAGAACGGAGCCGGGTTCGATCCACGGTTTCAGCGTTTTGGAAATGGTCGGGTGTTTGAGGTCCGGCATAAGGGCCTGATGAATGGCGCCGCTGCGGTCTACGGCGGTCAACGTCGGAACCTGTTCCTTGCCGAGTCCCTGACGCTGAGCGACGCCACGACGACGGGCCGGACGAAGTTGCGGAGGGGTTCCGCGTTTCCAGCCGCGCGATCCTTTGAATGACGTGCGGAAGAACTTCTCGTCAGCTTCCACGATCCCGGCGAGCGGCGTGGTCGGATTGGCGACCAGCGGCGCCAGGAATCGGTGACGCCAGCGGTGGAGCGTTGGGATGCTGAGGTTGATGCCGTGATCGCTTCGTAGGCGACGAAGGGCGATGTGCTGTCCCATCAGACCAAGGTACGGTTTCCAAAAGTGGCGGTTCCGGAGGCGGAAAAACGGGGTGTTATTCGTCGCGCCGAATGTGGACTTGCAGTTCAGGCAACGGAACCTTTGCGTTCCGGCCTTGGACCGGCCCCAGCGGACCGGATTCTCCGCGCCGCAATGGACGCAAGAGGTCGTCGCCACGACGCGGCGGGCAAGGGCGATATCGACGGCCTGTTGCTGGACAAGACGCGAGACGAACGCCTCGATTTCGAGAACATCTGTGGCGCCGAGTTTCGATATACCGGCCTTCAGTTGATTAGTATTGGGCACTTCGAGCATCATCATCTGTTGTCGATGATGCATTATTGCGCGGCCCTACGTCAAAATCGGTGGCGCGGGCGCGAGCATAAATAGAGTTATGGAAGATGCTGAGCGTTACAAATTCATCAGACTTGATGAAAACGGAAACATACAAGACGCTAAAGGATGGGGAATTCGTCTAATATTTGACAGTAATACTAACTCATTTATATGGGAGTGGGCTGAGGTAAGTGACTGATCTCATGGGTTCAAAATCTGATCTCTTAGGTCTTGGCAATCCCAATACGATGCGCTGCCTGTCTGTTCCCCGCGCGCGATCACGTTTGGACATTTTTCTTTCATCTCGGTCGCGAACACATCGAGTACCAATCTTCCTAGACTATCGAAATGGTATTCGATCTCCGCGCCGCAAACGTTACAAACGACCTTCATTACACCTCTCCCTCACAAGCAAAACGGGACCCGGTTGCCCGAGTCCCGTCCTACTAGCGTAACGCCAGAATGATTGCAGCCAGTGCCGTAAGGCAGGCGGCCACGTTCACCTTGAGCGTCACCGATATCGTCATTCGAAGGAGAGCTTTCATGGCTCGGGTTCCTTCGGACGGCGACCGGCCGCCTGTCCGTGAGGAGAGACGGAGCGCAGGGCAGAACGGTTTGACCGCCGTTAGCCCCATCATCGGCCGACCTTCAGCGTTCTAGAACCGCCTCCAATCGTCGCCCTTGCTGGTCCCACTTGGTGCTCCGGTTTCCCGTCTCCGGACCAGAACACGGCGGCCAAGGATTGCTGTGCCCAGTACCCACCACGTCCCGTGGCGGTGAGCCGGAGGTTACCCGCAGACCAATGCGGTTCTCCCAGCAAGAGCAAGATGGGATCGGCGGCGCGCCCTGTCCAGCTTAGTCAGCCTTCCGAGGGTGGATATCTTGGGGATCGAGGCCCAGCAGTTTCGCCACGCCCTTGGACACGGCACCAGCCTTGGCCTGCGGCTTCGCCTTCTTCGGCCGCCACACAATCTCAGCGTATCTCATGGGGATATTTAGCCGCCAGTTGTGGATCGGGGCTTTCACACCTCTGGGGAATCACCGATTCCTAAGCGGTCAAGAGATCAAATGGAGAACTGACATGGCCGAGATCGGTCACAACCTCATGATCCGGTACGGCCTCAGCCGTGCCGCAACCTCCACCGAAGCCGCCGCATGGGCTAAGCGCGTCCAGGAATTGATAGCCGCTGGGTACACCCCGGCTCAGGCGGGGGACACCGCCGCTCAAATCATCCTGCCGGGCTATCAGACGCGGCACTATGCTTCTGAAGGCGACACGGTCGAAATGCTCCTTCAGCGTCTCAACAACAAATGATCGAGCTAACCCAAGGGCAGCACTGGACCCTGACCATCGTCGTCGGCGTCTTAGGGCTGCTCCTTGGCGTGTTCGTCCCGAAGTGGAAGGATCGGAAGGACCACGAGCAGGCCAACCTCCAGAACACCCAGAGCTTGATCACAAAGCACGAGGCGAACTTCGCCGCCTACACCGAGGCCATCGAGACCTGTCTCGGCGTCAATCCGGTCACGGTTGAACTCTTCACCAATCTCGCAACGGCTGGAACGCGGTACTTCGACCACATCAACGTCATCTGCGGAGTCATCATGTCCGGTCAGGTGAATGAGCAAGTCCGCAACGGAACGCTGCTGCCCAAAATAAGAGCCGTCGCCAACAGGAGCTTGCCATTCCACTACGAAACCTTGGCCAACGTTGCCGCCAAAAACGGCTTCACATGGACCGGCAGGCTGCGGCGGGCCGACTATCCGAGCATCTACGCCGTCGCCGAGACGTTCAACTTACACGGCGATCCCGACGCCTGAGAACGGTTACCGCTCAGAATTCCAACATAGCTTCGGCCAAGGCCACGACGGAGGATTACATGACCGAAGAACTGACCGACAAAGAACGCATCAAGCGGCTGGAAAACGCCAATACCGACCTACAGGGCCGACTCGATAGGATCGGCCAAGCGGTGAACAGACTCTCTGGTGAAATGGGAGCGGCGGTTTCCGATCTAGAAAAGCGCGTCAAGGCTCTGGAAGATCGCCTTCCGCCTCCTCCAAAGGAGGATTGAGCGCGTCCCCAAAGATTTCCCGTAGCTCTTTCTGAGCCTCCTCACAGGCTCGCCCGATCCTCTGGAGGCACTCTCGAATGGCCGCGATCTCCTCGCGGCAACGTTCAGTGTCAGTCATAAAGCTATTTAGCTTCGCAAGATCGCCTCACCGCGCCCGGCGCCAACACTCAACGTGAATACAGGATTTTTCTTTGTCGCCCGTCCGAGGCGCGGCTACCGTCCGATCCAACAACAAGACCAAGTCGAGGGAAACGCCATGACCGACACGGCCGCGCGCATCGAGCGACCGGGCTACCGCTTCTATGTCCTGGCGGTGCTGATCCTGGTCTATATGCTCAACTTCCTGGACCGGCAGATCATCGGCATCCTGGGGCCGCATCTGATCAAGGAATTCGAGCTGACTGACACCCAGTTCGGTCTGCTTGGCGGTCTGGCCTTCGCCTCGGTCTATTCGACCCTGGCCATTCCTTTGGCCTGGCTGGCCGATCGGTTCAGCCGGGTCTGGATCATGACCGGCGCCCTGGCGGTCTGGTCCGGCTTCACCGCCCTGTGCGGCATGGCCGGGTCGTTCGGCCAGTTGTTCCTGTTCCGCATGGGCGTGGGCGTGGGCGAAGCGGGCGGCGTGGCCCCCGCCTATTCCTTGATCGCCGACTATTTCCCCCCGCATCAGAGGGCGCGCGCCCTGGCCGGTTTCGCCTTCGGCATCCCTCTGGGCACGGCGGCGGGGACGCTGGTCGGCGGCCTGCTGGCGGCGGAATACGGTTGGCGCACCGCCTTCATCGCCGTGGGTCTGCTGGGCCTGCTGGTCGCGCCCCTGCTGCGTCTGACGGTGCGCGACCCGAAACGCGGCGGCCAGGACAAGGCGGTCGTCTCGGGCGTCCCGGGCGATGCGGCGCCCGCCGTCGCGCCGCCCGCCCGTTCGACCCTGGGCCGCAAGGTCGGCCTGGGCCTGCTGGGCGTCGGCGGGGGCCTGGTCGCCCTGGCCGCGGTGATCCGTTTCGGCGGCCTGACCCTGGCCGATCCGCTGGTGATCGGCTTCGCCGGCCTGCTGGGCGTGGTGATCGGGATCTCGGTGCTGATCGCCCAGACCACGGCCTCGGTGGTCATGGCCAAGAAGAGTTTCTGGCTGCTGGCCCTGGGTGCGGCCTCATCGTCGGTCTGCGGCTATGGCGTGGCGGGCTGGCTGCCGCTGTTCTTCATGCGTAGTTTCGACCTGAGCCTGAAACAGGTCAGTTGGTACTACGCCGGCATCGCCCTGATCGGCGGCCTGTTGGGCATCTGGCTGGGCGGGATGATCGCCGACAAGCTGTCCCGGCGGGGCAAGGGCGCCTATCCGCTGACGCCGGCGATCGCCTTTCTGATCTCGGCCCCCCTGTTCGTGGCGGCGATGAACTCGCCCTGGCTGATCGGCCTGATCCTGCCGGGCGGCGGCACCCAGGTCCAGCAACTGACCCTGGCCTTCCTGATCTTCCTGTTGCCGACGGGCCTGAACCTGGCCTGGCTGGGACCGGTGACGGCGGCGGTGCAGCATCTGGTCCCGGCGCCGATGCGCTCGACCGCCTCGGCCCTGTTCCTGCTGTTCAACAACCTGCTCGGCATCGCCGTGGGCTTCTACTATTTCGGCTGGATGAGCGATCTTCTGGCGCCCCGCTTCGGCGAGGAGAGTCTGCGCTGGGCCATCTACACCGGCATGGGTTTCTACCTGTTGGCCTCGGTGCTGCTGATCGCGGCCTCGCGGACGCTGAAGCGGGACTGGGTGGACTGACGGCGGCCCGCCCTCAGAGAGAGAGGGCGTCCTCGCGGTTGCACCTGCGAAGGGGGCGCGCCTATAAGCGGCCCGACCTTCTTCCCCAGCCGACGGCGACGCCATGAACATTCACGAGTATCAGGCCAAACAGCTTCTGAAGGGCTTCGGCGCTCCGGTCGCCGACGGCGTGGCCATCACCTCGGCCGACGAGGCCGCGGCGGCGGCCGAGCGTCTGCCCGGACCGCTGTATGTCGTGAAGTCCCAGATCCACGCGGGCGGTCGCGGCAAGGGCAAGTTCAAGGAACTGGGCGCTGAGGCCAAGGGCGGCGTGCGCCTGGCCAAGTCGATCGACGAGGTCGTCGCCAACGCCCGCGAGATGCTGGGCAACACCCTGGTCACCGCCCAGACCGGCCCGGCCGGCAAACAGGTCAACCGCCTGTATATCGAGGACGGCGCCGACATCGCGCGCGAACTCTATTGCTCGCTGCTGGTCGATCGGGGCGTGGGCCGGGTGGCCTTCGTCATCTCGACCGAAGGCGGCATGGACATCGAACAGGTCGCCCACGACACGCCCGAGAAGATCGCCACCATCGACATCGACCCCGAGACCGGCGTCACGCCCGCCGACGTGGACCGGATCAATGCGGCCCTGAAGCTGACGGGTCCGGCGGCCCAGGACGGCGAGACCCTGTTCCCGACCCTGTATCGGGCCTTCCTCGACAAGGATATGTCGATGCTGGAGATCAATCCGCTGATCGTCATGCAGAACGACCGCCTGCGCGTGCTGGACGCCAAGGTCAGCTTCGACGGCAACGCCTTGTTCCGCCACCCGGACATCAAGGCGTTGCGCGACGAGACCGAGGAAGACGCCAAGGAGATCGAGGCGGCCGAATGGGACCTGGCCTATGTCGCCCTGGACGGCAACATCGGCTGCATGGTCAACGGCGCCGGTCTGGCCATGGCGACGATGGACATCATCAAGCTGTACGGCAAGGAGCCGGCCAATTTCTGCGACGTCGGCGGCGGCGCCTCGAAGGAAAAGGTCGCGGCGGCCTTCAAGATCATCACCCAGGACCCGGCGGTCGAGGGCATACTGGTCAACATCTTCGGCGGCATCATGCGCTGCGACATCATCGCCGAGGGCGTGGTGGCCGCGGTCAAGGAGGTCGGCCTGAAGGTGCCGCTGGTGGTCCGCCTGGAGGGCACCAACGCCGAACTGGGCAAGCAAATCCTGAACCAGTCGGGCCTGAACATCACCGCCGCCGACGACCTGGACGACGCGGCCCAGAAGATCGTCGCGGCGGTCGGCTGATCGACACCAGCGCCCGCTTAGACACAGAATTCAGAGCACACCATGTCCATCCTCGTCGACAAGAACACCCGCGTCATCGTCCAGGGCCTGACCGGCAAGACCGGCACCTTCCATACGGAACAGGCGCTGCGCTACTACGGCACCCAGATGGTCGGGGGCGTGCATCCGGCCAAGGGCGGCGAGCTGTGGCATGGGTCCGAGGGCGAGACCCTGCCGATCTTCGCCTCGGTGGCCGAGGCGAAGGAAGCGACCCGCGCCGACGCCTCGGTGATCTATGTGCCCCCGGCGGGCGCCGCCGACGCCATCATCGAGGCCATCGAGGCCGAGATCCCCTTCATCACCTGCATCACCGAGGGCATCCCGGTCCTGGACATGGTGCGGGTAAAGGCGCGGCTGGACCGTTCGAACTCGCGCCTGCTTGGGCCGAACTGCCCCGGCATCCTGACGCCAGAGGAATGCAAGATCGGCATCATGCCCGGCTCGATCTTCAAGAAGGGCAATGTCGGCATCGTTTCCCGCTCGGGCACCCTGACCTATGAGGCCGTGTTCCAGACCACCAACGAAGGTCTGGGCCAGACCACGGCCGTCGGCATCGGCGGCGATCCGGTCAAGGGCACCGAGTTCATCGACGTGCTGGAGCTGTTCCTGGCCGACCCGGAGACCACTTCGATCATCATGATCGGCGAGATCGGCGGCGGCGCCGAGGAAGACGCGGCCCAGTTCCTGATCGACGAGGCCAAGAAGGGCCGCAAGAAGCCCATGGCCGGCTTCATCGCCGGGCGCACCGCCCCCAAGGGCCGCACCATGGGCCACGCCGGCGCCGTGGTTTCGGGCGGCAAGGGCGATGCGGACTCCAAGATCGCGGCCATGGAGGCGGCGGGCATCCGCGTGTCGCCGTCGCCCGCGCGCCTGGGGACCACCCTGGTGGAAGTACTGAAGGGCTGAAGTTCGCCTGGGTTGGCCCATGGTCAACCTTTGAAAACTCATGATTTTTCGGGTTTCCGCGACGCGGAAGGACGCCTATGGGCCGGATATCGACACCCGGCCCATAGGAGATCGCCATGTCAGAAAACCCCGCCATCGTTCTGGTCCATGGCTTCTGGGGCGGCGCCGCCCACTGGGCCAAGGTCATTCTGGAGCTGAACACGCGCGGCTTCACCAAGGTGTTCGCCGTCGAGAACCCGCTGACCTCCCTGGCGGACGACGCCGAACGCACCCGCAAGATGGTGGCTCAGATCAACGGGCCGGTGGTTCTGGTCGGCCATTCCTACGGCGGCAAGGTGATCACCCAGATGGGCGATATGCCCAACGTCAAGTCGTTGGTCTATATCGCCGCTTTCGCCCCCGACGCTGGTGAAAGCGCCGGGGCCATCAGCCAGGCCAATCCGCCCGCCGCCTTCGGCAATATCGCGCCCGACAGCGACGGTTTCCTGTGGATCGCCCAGGATGCGTTCGGCGACAGCTTCGCCCAGGACCTGCCCGCCGACGAGACCCTGGTCATGGCCGTGACCCAGAAGGCGCCGCTCGGCGGCGCGTTCGGCGACACTGTCACCGCCCCCGCCTGGAAGGCCAAGCCGAGCTGGTATCAGATCTCGTCCAACGATCGGATGATCCATCCTGACAACCAACGCATGATGTCCGGCCGCATGAACGCCAGGAAGGTCATCACCCTGGACGCCAGCCATGCGTCGCTGGCTTCGCGCCCGGTCGAGGTGACGGACCTGATCGTCGAGGCCGCCGGGGCCTGATCGTCGGGCCGACGGTGATCGACGCCCGGGCGGCGTCGGGTCTGATGCGGGCGGCGGCGACGCCATCCGCATCGGCCGCCGTCGCCCTGGCGCCTCGGCCTGGGGCGGATCGAGACTCCGTGACGGCGAAAATCGCCCCTGATGGGCCGGAGTCAGGCCCTTGCCGGTCAAAAACTTCGTCTTTCGCCCCCATTCGGTCATGACCCATGAGGAAACACGGCCTATATGAGCGGCGTCGCCGGAGCGCAGACGTGCGCGCGGGGCATGGGACTGACGGAACACGATGGCTGACGACGCCGGGCGCCTGAATCAGGTCTTCGCCGAGACCTCCTTCCTCTACGGCTCGAACGCCGCCTTCATTGAGGATCTGCACGGCCGCTGGGCCGCCGACCCCGCCTCGGTGTCGCCCGAGTGGCGCGCCTTCTTCGACCAGTTGCGCGACAACGCCGAGAGCGTGAAGGCCGCCGCCGCCGCGGGCGGCTGGGGCCGCTCGCCCGTCGTCGAGCCGACCGAAGAGACGGGGGCGTTCGACGGTCGTTGGCCGGAACCCAAGATCGCGTCCAAACCCGATCCCAAGGCCAAGTCGACGCCGGCCGCTGCGCCCGTCTCCGTGTCGGCCGACGAAGTCCGCGCCGCCGCCCATGATTCCATTCGCGCCCTGATGCTGATCCGCAGCTATCGCGTGCGCGGCCATTTGCAGGCGACGCTGGACCCGCTGGGCATCGAGCTGCCGGCGAATAATCCCGAACTGACGCCCGAATTCCACGGCTTCACCGCCGCCGACATGGATCGCCCGATCTATCTGGACGGGGTGATGGGTATGCAGACCGGCACGATCCGCGAGGTCATGACGGTCCTGAAGGCCACCTATTGCGGCAACATCGGCGTGCAGTTCATGCATATCGCCGAGCCGGAGGAGAAGTCCTGGCTGCAACAACGCTTTGAAGGCGCCGACCGCTTCGACCGCGACAGCTTCACCAAGGAAGGCAAGCTGGCCATCCTGAACAAGCTGATCGAAGCCGAGGGCTTCGAACGCTTCCTGCACAAACGTTTCCCCGGCACCAAGCGCTTCGGCCTGGACGGCGGCGAGGCCATGGTCCCGGCCCTGGAGCAGGTGATCAAGCGCGGCGGCAATCTGGGCATGGACGAAATCGTGTTCGGCATGGCCCACCGCGGCCGTCTGAACGTGCTCGCCGCCGTGATGGGCAAGCCCTACAAGGCCATCTTCCACGAGTTCCAGGGCGGCTCGTCCGTGCCTTCGGACATCGAGGGGTCGGGCGACGTCAAATACCACATGGGCGCTTCGTCGGATCGCGAGTTCGACGGCAACAAGGTCCACCTGTCGCTGACCGCCAACCCCTCGCACCTGGAGATCGTCAATCCGGTCGTGCTGGGCAAGGCGCGGGCGAAACAGGCCTTCGACATCCGCGAGGCCAACGTCGGCCGACCGGAAGAGCAATGGGCGCTGGACCGCACCAAGGTCGCGCCGTTGCTGATCCACGGCGACGCCGCCTTCGCTGGTCAAGGCGTGGTGGCGGAGTGTTTCGCCCTGATGGGGCTGAAGGGTTACCGCACCGGCGGCACCCTGCATTTCGTCATCAACAACCAGATCGGCTTCACCACTTCGCCGCGCAACAGCCGCTCGTCGCCCTATCCATCGGATGTGGCCCTGATGGTCCAGGCGCCGATCTTCCACGTGAACGGCGACGACCCGGAAGCCGTCGTCTTCGCCGCCAAGGTGGCCACCGAGTTCCGGCAGAAATTCCACAAGGACGTGGTGGTGGATATGTTCTGCTACCGCCGCTTCGGCCACAACGAGGGCGACGACCCCACCTTCACGCAGCCGGTCATGTACCGGAAGATCAAGGACCAGCCTTCGACCCGCGAAATCTATTCGCGTCGCCTGGTCGCCGAAGGCGTGATCACTGAGGCCGAGGTCGAGGCTGAACTGGCCCGGTTCGAGACCTTCCTCGACGAACAGTTCGAGGCCGGCAAGACCTTTGAGGCCAAGAAGGCCGACTGGCTGGACGGTCAGTGGACCGGCATGGGCCTGGCCGAGGACGACGAACGTCGCGGCAAGACCGACGTGCCCGTCGAGGTCCTGCGCGACCTGGGCGCGCGCCTGACGACGGTTCCCAACGCCGTCGACATCCACAAGACGCTGAAACGGGTCATCGACGGGCGCCGCGAAACCGTCTCGACCGGCCAGAACATCGACTGGGCCACGGCCGAAAGCCTGGCCTTCGCCAGCCTGCTGGACGAAGGCTTCCCGATCCGCCTGTCGGGTCAGGATTCGGTGCGCGGCACCTTCAGTCAGCGGCATTCGGGCGTCATCGACCAGACGACCGAGGCGCGCTACGTCCCGCTGAACAATCTGCGCGAAGGCCAGGCCCATTTCGAAGTCATCGACTCGGCTCTGTCGGAAGAGGCGGTGCTGGGCTTCGAATACGGCTACGCCCTGGCCGATCCCAACACCCTGGTGATGTGGGAGGCCCAGTTCGGCGACTTCGTGAACGGCGCCCAGGTGGTGATCGACCAGTTCATCTCGTCGGGCGAGCGGAAGTGGCTGCGGATGTGCGGCCTGACCATGCTGTTGCCGCACGGCTACGAAGGCCAGGGACCGGAGCATTCCTCGGCCCGTCTGGAGCGCTTCCTGCAAGCCTGCGCCGAAGACAATATGCAGGTCGCCAACTGCACCACCCCGGCCAACTATTTCCACATCCTGCGCCGCCAGATGCATCGGCCGTTCAGGAAGCCCTTGATCCTGATGACGCCCAAGTCGCTGTTGCGGCACAAGAAGGCGGTGTCGACCTTGGCGGACCTGTCGGAAGGTTCGGCCTTCCACCGCGTGCTGCACGACGACGCCCAGACGCGGCCCGATGTGGCCGGCGTGACGATCAAGCCGGACGCCGAGATCCGCCGCGTCGTCCTGTGTTCGGGCAAGGTCTATTACGACCTGCTGGAGCGGCGCGAGAAGGACGCCGCCGAGGGCCGGCCGGTGGACGACATCTATCTGATGCGGCTGGAGCAGTTCTATCCGTGGCCGATGAAGTCGCTGCTGACCGAACTGGCGCGCTTCCCCAACGCCGAACTGGTGTGGTGCCAGGAAGAGCCGAAGAACATGGGCGGCTGGACCTTCGTCGATCCCTGGCTGGAACTGACGCTGGAGAAGCTGGACATCAAGGCCAAACGCGCCCGCTATGTCGGCCGTCCGGCCTCGGCCTCGACCGCCTCCGGCTTGATGAGCCGCCACCTGAACGAACTGAACGTCTTCCTGACCGAAGCCCTCGCCTGACCTGAAAGCGCACGACCCATGGCCGACATCCTGACCCCCGCTCTCGGCGAATCCGTCACCGAAGCCACCATCGCCAAATGGACCAAGGCCGCCGGAGAGCCGGTCAAGAAGGACGAACTGCTGCTGGAGCTGGAGACCGACAAGGTCTCGCTGGAGGTCGTCTCGCCCGCTGACGGAACCCTGTCGGAGATTCGTTTCAACGTCGGCGACACCGTGACGCCGGGCGCCGTTCTAGGCGTGGTGTCGCAAGGCGCCGCCGCCGCTCCGAAGGCCGACGCCAAACCCGCCAAGGCCGCCAAGGCCGAGACGCCCCAAGTCGAGACGCCAAAGGCCGACACGCCTCAGGCCGCCGCCGCCGCTGTCGACATCCCCGTTCCCGCCATGGGCGAGAGCGTCACCGAGGGCACGATGGGCGCCTGGCGCAAGACGACCGGGGACGTGGTCGCCAAGGACGAAATGCTTGTCGAGATCGAGACGGACAAGGTGGCCATCGAGGTCTCGGCGCCCGCCGCGGGCGTGCTGACCATCGCCGCGCCCGCCGGTGCGATCGTCAGCCCCGGCCAGTCGCTGGGCAGCATCGTCGTCACCGGCGAGGCGCCGTCGCCTGCCGCGTCGGCGGCC
>JAFLCT010000042.1 GCA_017302335.1 Caulobacterales bacterium
GGCCGCCTCCGGTCTGCCGATGACGCGGCTGCGCCTGCTGGCCCTGATCGCGGCGACGGTGGCGACGGGCGCGGCCGTGGCGGCGGCGGGGGTGATCGGCTTTGTCGGCCTGGCCGCGCCGCATCTGGTGCGGGCGGCGGTGCGCGGCGATCCGGGGCGCATATTGCTGCCGTCGGCCTTGACCGGCGGACTGATGCTGGTGGTCGCCGATCTGCTGGCGCGGATGACGCCGACGGATCAGGAACTGAAGCTCGGCGTCTTCACCGCCCTGGTCGGCGCGCCTCTGTTCGCCCTGATCGCCTGGCGCGCGGCGCGGGAGTGGCGGTTGTGAGCGTGACGCTGCTCAAGGGGGCGACAGCGCGGCTGGGCGGTCGGTCGGTGCTGGACGGCGTCGATCTGGACCTGCGGCCCG
Organism: Caulobacterales bacterium; assembly: GCA_017302335.1. Classification (GTDB taxonomy): domain Bacteria; phylum Pseudomonadota; class Alphaproteobacteria; order Caulobacterales; family Caulobacteraceae; genus Brevundimonas. The sequence continues at coordinate 413 of JAFLCT010000042.1, forward strand.
GGGACCTAGTCGCCCTGTGCGGCCCGAACGGAGCGGGCAAGACCAGCGTGCTGCGCGCGGCTCTGGGCCTGATGAGGCTGGATGCGGGCGCGGCGCCTCTGACCGCCCTGCCGGATCGGATACGGGCGGAACGGGCCGCCTATCTGCCGCAGGATCGGCGCATCGCCTGGAATCTGCCGGCGGTCGAGGTCGCCGCCCTGGGCGCGCCCTTCCTGACGGGTGAAGCGGCGCTGGAGCGCGCCCGGGCGATGTTGGAGGCTGTCGGCGTGGGCGCCCTGGCCGATCGCGGCGTGGTGGAAATGTCGGGCGGAGAACGCGCGCGGGTCCTGTTGGCGCGCGCCCTGGTCAGTCCGGCGCCGATGCTGCTGGCGGACGAACCGGCGGCGGGACTGGACCCCGATGCGCGGCTGTTGGTGATGGAGCGTCTGCGACAACGGGCCGACGGCGACCAGGCCGTGCTGGTCAGCCTGCACGACCTGGGGCTGGCGGCGCGCTTCGCCGACCGGGTCGTGGTGATGCATCAGGGGCGCATCGCCGTCGAGGGCGCGCCGTTGCAGGCCCTGAGGTCCCAGACGTTGAAGGATGTCTTCGGCCTGACTGGACGCTGGATCGACGGGCCGGATGGGCCTTTGCTGTCGACCAGGCGGGCCTAGTTTTCGTCGGCCAGATAGGGACGCGGTCCCTCGGGCGCCCCGGCGCGCAGATCGGTCGATAGCGTCAGAGGGGCCGAGCCGCCGTTCAGGCGCGCCTTGTAGATGGTCATATTCTCCAGCACCCGCATCATGTAGTCGCGCGTCTCGCTGAAGGGCACGCATTCGATGAAGTCCGGCGGATCGATCTGACCGCCGCGCGGATCGCCGCAACGCGACACGAACATGGAGATGCGGCCTTCTCCGGCGTTATGGGCGACCGCCGATAGCAGGTAGGACCCGCCTGAGTTCGCCAGCGTCTCTCCCAGGTGGAAACTGCCCAGCGTCATGTTGAAATCAGGGTCGTAAAGCCGCTCGGCCGAGAAGGGCAGGCCCAACTGTCGCGCGACGGCCGCGCCGGTGGCGGGCACGAATTGCATCATGCCGCGGGCGTTGGCCCCGCTGAGCGCGCGCGGGTCGAAACTGGATTCCTGGCGCGTGATGGCCAGGGTGAAGGGCAGGGGCGCCGCGCCCGCGACCTGGGGCGGCATCCGCACCGGGTACTGGCGTTCCGGCATCAGGAAGCCCCGCTGGCTGGCCGCGCGGCCGACCATCATCGAGGTGAACCATTCGCCATAGCCGCGCGTCATGTCGATCAGCAGCGCCATATCGACGGCGCCGGGAAGCTGATCGTCGGCGGCGTAGGCGAAGACCCGATACAGAGAGGTCTCTCCGGTCTCGCCCAGAATGCGCAGGGCGCGGACCAGGTCGTCGGTCTCGAAGCGCGCGACGTCGGCGGGGGTCGGGACGGGATCGCCGGGCAGGACCAGGGTGTCGATCCCGGCTTTTTCGGCGGCCAGTTGGCCGTAGAAGGATTGGATGTGGCGCCCGCCCTCGGCGTAATAGGCCTGGGCCGCCGCGCTGTCGCCGCGCGCCTCGGCCGCACGACCCAGCCAATACAGGGCGCGGCCCTGGGTGATGGGCGTCGACGACATCTCGCGCAGGGTCTGGAAATGACGCGCGGCCGTGACCGGGTCGTTCAGCTTGGTCAGGGCGGCCCAGCCGGCGAAGAATTCGCCGTCCACCTTGCGGTCTCCCGAGGGGAAGCCGTGCCCGGCCATGGCGTCATAGGCGCCACGATTGTTGCCGAAACGCAGGGCGTCGAGGAAGTAGTTCTTGCGCTCGCTCCACAACGTGTCCTGACCCTCCTTGTGCGACGGCGCGGCGGGCAGGGCCGACAACAGGGCGAACCCCTCGCTCTGACGACCGGCGGCGCGCAGGATGCGGACCCGCTCCAGCACCACGGCCGGATGCATGGCCTGGGACGGGGTGAGACCCGACACGACGCCGTCGGCCGAATAGGCGGTGCGCAGGTTCATGACCGCCTGGGCCACGGCGCGCATATCCGATGACGCCAGATTGACCATGGCGCGCGTGGCCGGACCATGCGGTCCCAGCAGCAGCATGGACAGGCGGGCGTCGTGATCCTCGGCGCCCAGCCAGGCGGACCAGCGGTTCAGGATGCGGGTCTGCTGGGCCTCGTCGAACGAGCGGGTGCGCCACCAGTCGCGGATCAGCCGCTGGGCCTCGTCGCGACGGCCGCGTTGTTCATAGGCGTCGGCCAGGGCGATCGCGCCCTGCACCGTCGTGGGCGCGGCGTCCGCGAACAGGGCCAGGGCGGCGTCCGGTCCCGCGCCCGACAGGTCCAGCGACAATTCGGTCGCCGAGCGACGGGAATCGCCGCGCGGCCAACGCGCCATCGACTGGGACGCCTGGGCCAGCTCCGCATAGGCCATTTGATTGGCGGCGGTGTCGATCAAGGCCCATTCGACCAGTTTGCGCGCCGTGGGATCGTTGATCTGCGACATGGCCAGGCGCGCGCCGCCGACATCGCGCGCGCGCGCGGCGGTCAGACCCTGGCGGAAGGCGGCCGTGTCGGCGTCGTTCAAGACGCGCGGCTGATAGGCCGGGGCCGAATAGGGCGTGGGTTGGCCGTTCAACGACTGAGGCAGGGGGGCGGTCGCCGCCAGGACGGTGGCCAGGACAGTCGCGATCATCAACCTGAATATCCCCATTCTGTGCGGTTGCGGCGCGAGCGGCGCCGACCTAAACCTCCTGCGTATCGGCAAGGGCGATGAACGCTCTTAATCCCACACAGGCCTTTTGTTTCCATGAACGTCCCCCTGTTCAAGGGCGTGATCACCGCCCTGATCACACCTCTTCGTGACGGAAACGTGGACGAAGACGCCTTTACCCGGCTGCTGGAACGCCAGATCGCGGCGGGGGTGCACGGCGTCGTGCCCATGGGCACGACCGGCGAGAGCGCGACCCTGCACGCGGACGAACACCAGCGCGTGGTCGAACTGGCCGTCAAGATCGCCGCCGGTCGTATCCGCGTGATCGCGGGCGCCGGATCGTCGGCGACCGACAAGGCGATCGACATGGTCCGCCACGCCAAGACCGTCGGCGCCGATGGAGCGCTGGTCGTCACCCCCTATTACAACCGGCCGTCGCAAGCGGGGCTGCAAGCCCATTTCGAAGCGATCGCCGAGGCGGTGCAGCTTCCGCTGCTGCTGTACAACGTGCCGGGCCGCACGGGCGTGGACCTGGCCAATGAAACGACAGCGGCCCTGGCGGCGCACCCGAACATCGTCGGCATCAAGGACGCCACGGGCGACCTGGGCCGGATCGGCTGGATGCGGGCCAATATCGCCGAAGGGTTCGCCCTGATCTCGGGCGATGACGCCAGTTGGCTGGGTTATCAGGCGGCGGGCGGGCACGGGGTGATCTCGGTGACCTCCAACGTCGCGCCCGAAGGCATGGCGGCGCTGTATGACGCCGTCGAGGCGGGCGATCTGGAGACCGCGCGTCTGTGGCAGGACCGGCTGATCGGCCTGCACCGCGCCCTGTTCCTGGATTCCTCGCCGTCGCCGACGAAATACGCCCTGGCGAAACTGGGGCTGTGCGCCGAAGAGGTGCGCCTGCCGCTGGTCCCGACGCGCGCGGACGTGCGCCCGCTGCTGGATCGCGCCCTGGCCGAGGCCGGTATCGCCTGATGGCCGCCGAAAAGCCCAAGACCAAGGTGATCGCCGAGAACCGGCGCGCGCGCTTCGACTACTTTCTGGAAGACAATATCGAGGCCGGCATCCAACTGCTGGGCACCGAGATCAAGGCCCTGCGCGACGGCCGCGCCAATATCGCCGAAAGCTATGTCTCGCCCGAGGGACGCGAGGTCGTGCTGATCAACGCCGACATCCCGCCGTACAAACAGGCCAACCGCTTCAACCACGAACCGCGCCGACCGCGAAAATTGCTGCTGCACCGCAAACAGATCGACCGCCTGATCGGCGCGGTCCAGCGCGACGGCCAGACCATCATCCCGCTGAGGCTCTATCTGAACGAAGACGGCAAGGCGAAGCTGGAGATCGCCCTGGCCAAGGGCAAGAAGCTGCACGACAAGCGCGAAACCGAGGCCGCCCGCGACTGGCAACGCGACAAGGCGCGCCTGATGCGGGACAAGGGTTAGGTCATCAGCCCGCCGGTCGCGCGTCCAGAACCCCTGGCAGGGGCGCGAAGGCGTAGGAGGCCGCGCCGTCCGGTCCCAACGAGGGCCGCCGCCATGTCTGTTCGATCAGCAAGCCCCCGGCGGTGATCGCCGCCGCCATCGTCAAGGCCCAGAGCGCCGCCTTGCGCTCGTTACGGGTGAACGCCTTGGTCGTTTTCCGCATCCCAGCCTCCTGTGCGGCTACGAACGCAAACACCACTGTCCTGTTCCGCATCCTCGCACGCGACTCACACGGCCGCCGATTCGCGTGATGCGAGTGCAACATCTCGGGCTGACCAAGGGGTTAACCGTCGATCAGGCGAGAAATGACCGGCAAGCCAAGGGAGCGGATCGTCGGCTCACGCCAACGTTCACCAGCGCTTTCTTTTCCGCTCTCGCCTAGCGGTCGTCTCGCGGCGCGCGCGGGCGGCCGATGTCCTGGGCCAGGTCGGCCAGGTCGATGAAGGCGTCGGCCTGGCGGCGCAGGTCATCGGAGATCTGGGGCGGCTGGCTCTTGACCGAAGAGATCACGGTGACCCGCACGCCCCTGGCCTGGACCGCCTGCACCAGTCGGCGGAAATCGCCGTCGCCGGAGAACAGCACGACATGGTCCAGGTGCGGCGACAACTCCAGCATATCGACGACGATCTCGACATCCATATTGCCCTTGGTGCGGGTGTGGCCTTGCGCGTCGGTGTAGCGTTTGACCGGTTTGGTCACGACGGTGAAGCCGTTGTAGTCCAGCCAGTCGACCAGCGGCTTGACCGGCGAGAATTCGTCGCCCTCGATCAGGGCCGTGTAATAGTAGGCGCGCACCAGCCTGCCCTTGGCGGCGAAGACATCCAGCAGCTTGCGGAAATCGAGATCGACATTCAGCGCCTTGGCCGCCGAATAAAGATTGGCGCCGTCGATGAACAGGGCGAGCCGGTCGGTGTTATATTGGGTCATGGGTCAATCCGGTCAGAGCGAATATGAGGGCGAGGACATCGCGATGGATGACGCCGTCATCGTCGCCCTCGGCTGCAATGACAAGGGGGTCTGGCGCGATTGCGCACAGGCGCTGGAGGCGGCCCTGGCGCGTTTCCGCTCGGAAGGGATCGACATCGTGGCCCGCTCGTCCTGGTGGCGGTCGGCGGCCTGGCCGGACCCGACCGATCCGCCTTTCCTGAACGGGGTGGTGATCGTGCGCACCGATCTGGATCCGCACGCCCTGATGGCGACTCTGGGACGGATCGAACAGGTGTTCGGGCGCGAGAGAGGACGCCGCAATGCACCGCGCACACTGGACTTGGACCTGGTGGCCTATGGGCGGTTGAGCGGCGATCTTGAGGGGCTGATCCTGCCGCATCCGCGCGCGGCGGAACGACGCTTCGTCATGGGTCCCCTGGCCGAGATCGCGCCGGACTGGACGCATCCGGCGGGCGGTCGCGCCGACGCCCTGGCCCAGTCGGCGACCGTGGGGCGCGACGCGAGACCGCTTGTGTGACGAGGCGCCGCTTCAGGCGGACTGGCGGCGGCGTTGCAGATGGATCGCCGCGCCCCCAGCCAGCAACAGGGTCAACAGGATCATGGCCCATTCAGACAGGGTCGGAATCGGCGGCGGCGGCGGCGGCGGCGGGGCGCCCGTCGTGATGCGACCGATGCTGTTGCTGTTAAACTCGGTGAACCACAGGGCGCCGTCCGATCCTACGGTGATGCCCTGAGGCTCACGGCTAAACCCAGATAGGCTGTATTCCGTGATGACGCCGCCGGTGGTGATGCGACCGATGCTGTTGCCGTTATACTCGGTGAACCACAGGGCGCCGTCCGGTCCCGCCACTATGTCGTAAGGTTGACTGCCGATCGTGGGCGTCGCGAACTCGGTGACGACGCCGCTGGTGGTGATGCGGCCGATGCGATTGGCGCCGTACTGAGTGAACCAAAGGGCGCCGTCTGGTCCCACTGTTATGTTCCTGGGTTGGCTGCCAGCCGTGGGCAGGGCGTATTGCGTGACGACGCCGCTGGTGGTGATGCGGCCGATGCGATTGCCATTATACTGGGTGAACCACAGAGCGCCGTCCGGTCCCTCCACGATACCCATAGGAAAGCTGTTGAGCGTGGGTAGGGGAAACTCAGTAATGGCTTGGGTGGTCGGGTCGATGCGGCCGATCCGATTGGTGCTGGACAGAGTGAACCACAGGGCGCCGTCCGGTCCCGCCACGATGCTTTCAGCTCCGTAGGGCGGGGACGGCAGGGTGTACGCCGTGATGACGCCGGCCGTGGTGATGCGGTTGACGAGCCAGGCGTCAGAAACGACGAACCACAGGGCGCCGTCCGGTCCCGCCGCAATACCCCTGGGACGCCCCGTGGACAATATGCCCCCAGGAAACGCCACGGTCGCGGTCATGGTGAACTCGGTGATGGCGCCCGAGGTGTCGATGCGGCCGATACGACTGCCGTTATAATGGGTGAACCACAGGGCGCCGTCCGGTCCCGCCGTGATGTCGTATACCCCGGCAATGGCCGAGGGCACGGAGTACCGGGTGATCGTCTGGGCCATGGTCGGCGACGGCGCGCCGATAAGCAGGCTGATCGCGACTGAAATCGTGGCGCAAAACTGGATGATGCGATTCATTAAGCCGTCCCTCAAAATGAACGCTCCAAAACTCAAGCGCGAATCGAGAATGCCATTCCCCATAACACTGCCGTGTCGGACGACTCAAACGCAGCTCCAGGTTGCGGCTGTCGCCATCGTGGCGTGCGGCGTTCGAGGGCGGACAAAAGCCCAGGAGCATGACCGGACGCCCAATTGCCGCCTTCACCGCATTGCACAATGCGTCCCATCTCTATATTTTGTCGGGTTCACTCCCCGCGCCTCCCGAGGAATTCATGGCTCGCGTCACTGTCGAAGACTGCATCGAGAAGGTTCCGAACCGGTTCGGCCTGGTCCTGCTGGCCGGTCACCGCGCCCGCAACATCGCCAACGGCGCGCCGCTGCTGATTGACCGCGACAATGACAAGAACCCTGTCGTGGCCCTGCGCGAACTGGCCGACGACGCGGTCGTGCCGGACGAGCTGCGCGAGAACATCATCACCACCTTGCAGCGCGTCGATGAGCGCACCGAAGCCGAGGACGAGGCTGAAACGGTGGCCCTGCTGGCCGAGCCGCAGCACATGAACATGGCTGAGCAGGAGCTGATCCGCGCCCTGCAAAGCGACCGCGACGGCGGCCAGGAGGAACGCTACTGACGGCCGAGTCCGGCACAGGCGTCACCATTCTGCCGGCGCGGCCCGCCGAGGCTCCGCCGAAACCCAAGGCTGCGAACCGAAACGACCCCCCGCCCGCGCCCGATGCGGCGGGCAAGCGCGCGTCCATCCTGCGCCAGTTCGAACTGGTCGAGGCGGTTCGCGCCTATGATCCGACCGCTGACGAAGACCTGCTGAACCGGGCCTATGTCTATGCGATGAAGATGCACGGCTCGCAGTTGCGGGCCTCGGGCGATCCTTATTTCGCCCATCCGATCCAGGTGGCGGGCATACTGACCGACTATCGGCTGGATACGGCGACCATCGTCACCGCCCTGCTGCACGACGTGGTCGAGGACACTTCGGCGACCCGTGACGACATCGCCGGAATGTTCGGCGAAGAGATCGCCGGCCTGGTCGAAGGCGTGACCAAACTGAGCCGCCTGGAGCTTCAGGCCGAGCACACGCGCCAGGCCGAGAACCTGCGAAAGTTCATCCTGGCCATCAGCCGCGACGTGCGGGTGCTGTTGGTCAAGCTGGCCGACCGTCTGCACAATATGCGGACGCTGCAATACGTGAAGCCGGAGAAGCGCGAGCGCATCAGCCGCGAGACCCTGGAGGTCTATGCGCCCCTGGGCCGGTCGATCGGCATCCATTCGATCGCGTCCGAACTGGAAGAGCTGGCCTTCACCTATCTGAACCCGACGGCCCGCACCGCCATCGAGCGGCGGCTGGAGGCGTTGAAGCTGGAGCACGGCCGAGCCACCGACGGCGTGGCGAGCGAAATCCAGCGGGTCCTGGCCGAGGCGGGCGTGAAGGCCGAGGTCTATGGCCGACAGAAGACGCCCTATTCGATCTGGCGCAAGCTGCAACGCAAGTCGGTGGGGTTCTCGTCCCTGTCCGACATCTACGGCTTCCGGGTGATCGTCGAGGCCGAGGACGACTGCTACCGCGCGCTGGGCGTCATCCATCGCGAATGGCCGATGGTCCCCGAACGGTTCAAGGACTTCATCTCGACGCCCAAGTCCAACAACTATCGCAGCCTGCACACCACCGTGGTCGGGCCGGGCGGTCTGCGCATCGAGATGCAGATCCGCACCGCCGACATGGAGCGCGTGGCCGAAGAGGGTGTGGCGGCGCACTGGCGCTACAAGAACCACTCCTACGGCTTCGACAAGGAGGCCATGGAGAAGGCCGGCGGGCGCGATCCGTTGCAGAACCTGCGCCACCTCGTTCAGGTGATCGAACACGGCGAGGGCGGCGAGGACTGGGTCGAACACGCCAAGCTGGAGATGTACCTGGATCAGGTCTTCGTCTTCACCCCCAAGGGCGCGTTGATCACCCTGCCGCGCGGCGGGATGCCGCTGGACTTCGCCTACGCCGTTCACACCGAGGTCGGCGACACGGCCGTGGGGGCCAAGATCAACGGCGAGCTGAAACCCCTGCGCACTCAGCTTCAGAACGGCGACGTGGTCGAGATCGTGCGCGGACCCAAGCACGACATTCCCGCCGACTGGCGCAATCTGACCGTCACCGGCCGCGCCCGTTCGGCCATCCGTCGCCACATCCGGGTGTCGGAGCGCGAAGAGTTCTTGAAACTGGGCCGCGCGGCCCTGGAGCAGACCCTGATCCGCGCCGAGAAGAACCTGGCCGAGGTGTCGCTGAAGCCGGTGCTGGAAAGCCTGGCCGCCGCGTCCGAGGACGAGGTTTTCGAACAGATCGGCCGGGGGCGCCTGGCGCCGTCGCAGGTGGCTGAGACCCTGTTTCCCGCCTTGAAGGGACGGCTGAAGGCCGGGCCGGAACGTCGCCGCATCGGGGCGGACAAGGCCCGGTTGTTCGTGCGCGGCGGCGGCCTGACCCCCGGCGTCAGCGTTCATTTCGCGTCCTGTTGCACCCCGGTGCCGGGCGACCGCATCGTCGGCATCCTGGAGCCGGACACCGGCCTGTCCATCCACACCATCGACTGTGCGCGCCTGGCCGAATTCGCCGACGACGACACGGTGTGGGAAGACCTGCAATGGACCCCCGAGGCCGAGAACCGGGCCGTGGGCGCCGTGCGCATCCGCGCCACCATGCAGAATTCGCCCGGCGTGCTGGGGCAGGTGGCGACCGTGATCGGCGAGGCGGGCGGCAACATCCTGAATCTGGTGATGAGCCGACGCCAGCAGGACTTCTTCGACATCGACATCGACGTCGAGGTCGAGGACGCCAAACACGCCACCACCATCATGGCGGCCCTGCGCGCCAACCCGTCGGTCGACACGGTCGAACGGGTCAAGGGGTGAGCGCCGACCCGCCGTCCAACGCCGAACAGATGGCCGCGCCGTCCTATCGTCTGGCGGCGCTGGATCAGGACTTCCTGCTGGGCGACTCCATGCGCGGCGTGCGTTTCCTGATGGAGTACGCCAAGGCGGAAGAGGCGTTGCGGGCCTGGGGCGTGCGTTCGACCATCGTGGTGTTCGGCAGCGCCCGCATCGGCGAGACCGGCGACCCCGTTCACGCGCGTTGGTACGACGCCGCCCGCGCCTTCGGCCGCCTGGCGTCGGAACGGGGAGGGGCGCTGAGCGGCGAACCGGGCCAGCCGCGCGACAACGTCATCGCCACAGGCGGCGGCCCGGGAATCATGGGGGCGGCGAACCGCGGCGCTCATGACGTCGGCGCCCCCTCGATCGGCTTCAACATCACCCTGCCGCATGAGCAGGAGCCGAACCCCTGGTCCACGCCGGCCCTGACCTTCCGTTTTCACTACTTCGCCATGCGCAAGATGCATCTGGCGATGCGGGCCAACGCCCTGGTGGTGTTTCCGGGCGGTTTCGGCACCTTCGACGAATTGTTCGAGATCCTGACCCTGCGCCAGACCGACAAGGCCCCGCCGATCCCCATCGTGCTGTTCGACGAAGCCTATTGGCGCTCGGTGATCAATTTCGACGAGTTGGAGCGCCAGGGCATGATCGCGCCGCGCGATCTGAACCTGTTCCAGTTCGCCGAGGACGCGGAATCGGTCTGGTCGTGCCTGTTGGCCCACGGGCTGAAGCCGCACCATTCGATCGAATAGGCGGGTTTCCATCGCCCCCGGCCTGGCGCTATGGGAAGCCATGACCTCCGACGACGTCCTTGAAGAATTCCGCTCCGCCGGCGCCCTGCGCGAAGGCCATTTCGTGTTGTCGTCCGGCCTGCACAGCCCGGTCTTCCTGCAAAAAAACCTGGTCTTCATGGACGCGCGTCGCTGCGAGCGTCTGTGCAAGGCCCTGGCGGAGAAGATCACGGCGACCGTCGGCCCGGTGGACGTGGTCATATCGCCCGCCGTGGGCGGCATCATTCCCGGCTATGAGACCGCCCGTCACCTGGGCGTTCCCTCGATGTACGTCGAGCGCGAAGGCGGCGCCTTCAAGCTGCGCCGGGGGTTCCATGTCGAGCCGGGCCAGAAGGTGGTGATGGTCGAGGACATCGTGACCACCGGTCTGTCGTCGCGCGAGTGCATCGCGGCGATCCGCGAGGCCGGAGGGAATGTGGTGGCCGCCGCCTGCATCGTCGACCGTTCGGGCGGCCGCGCCGATGTGGGCGTGCCGCTGGCGGCCCTGGCGACGCTGGATGTGCCCGCCTATCCCGCCGACGCCCTGCCGCCCGAGCTGGCGGCCCTGCCGGTCGAGGACCCCGGCAGCCGCAGGTTGGCCAAGGGATGAGCCGTCGCGTCCGCCTGGGGGTCAATATCGACCACGTCGCCACGGTGCGAAACGCCCGCGGCGGGGCGCACCCCGATCCGGTGCGGGCGGCGCGGGAAGCCATCGGAGCGGGCGCGGACGGCGTCACCGCCCATCTGCGCGAGGATCGACGCCACATCACCGACGCCGACATCACGGCGCTGACCGAGCTGTGTCGGCGGTTCGACCGGCCTCTGAACCTGGAAATGGCCGTCACCGGCGAGATGCTGGACATCGCCCTGAGGCACAGCCCCCACGCCGCCTGTCTGGTGCCCGAACGGCGCGAGGAGGTGACGACCGAGGGCGGCCTGGCCGTGGCCGGTCACGAAGGCCGGATTCGGCCGGTGGTGAAGGCTCTGGACGCCGCCGGAATCCGCGTCAGCCTGTTCATCGAACCGGCGCCTGAACAGGTCGACGCCGCCGCCGCCGTGGGCGCGCGGGTGGTCGAGTTCCATACCGGCCGCTACTGCCACCTGCCGGTCGCGGAACGTCAGCCGGAGTTCGACCGCCTGGCCGCCGCCGCCGCCCGCGCCCAGGCCGCCGGGCTGGAGGTGCACGCCGGTCACGGGCTGGATTACGACACGGCCGGGGCGATCCTGGCGATCCCCGAGATCGTCGAACTGAACATCGGCCATTTCCTGATCGGCGAGGCGGTGTTCGTGGGCCTGGACGCCGCCATCCGGCGGATGCGGCAGGTCATGGACGAGGCCGTGTCATGATCGTCGGCGTTGGGGCGGATCTGTGCGACATCCGCCGCATCCAGACCTCTTTGGATCGGTTCGGCGACCGCTTCCGCAACCGCTGCTTCACCCCGCTGGAGATCGCCCGGTCCGAGCGCAAGCCTGATGCGGCCTGGAGCTACGCCAAGCGGTTCGCGGCCAAGGAGGCCTGCGCCAAGGCCCTGGGCACCGGAATGCGCCGCGATGTCTATTGGCGCGATATCGGCGTGGTGAACCGGCCCAGCGGCCAACCGACCCTGGCCCTGACGGGCCATGCCGCCGAACATTTGGCGCGACTGACGCCAGAGGGGCACAGGGCTGAAATTCACCTGACTTTGAGCGATGAGCACCCTTATGCGCTTGCCTTCGTGGTGATCGAAGTCTTGCGAGTGTCGTAATCACGCTATACCGATTTCGCGCCGAAAGACCGCGTGCAGCGGCCGGGGGACGATGAACATGAGCGACGACCACAAGCCGCACGACGATCACGGCCATGGGCACGACCATGGACACGGTCATGACGACCACGCCGCGCCCAAGCCGGACGACCACGGCCACGGCCATGATGACCACGCCGACGACCATCACGCTCCCGCCGCCGTCGAGGCGGTAAGCGACGGGCACGCGCACCATGACGATCATGGGCACGGCCATGGTGAAGCCGCAGCCCATGGCGACCACGGCCATGCCGAAGCCGCTCATCACGATGACCACGGTCATGACAGCCATGGTCATGACAACCACGGTCATGGCGACCACGGTCATGGCGACGCCCATCACGACGACCACGGCCATGCCGAAGCCCATCATGACGATGCGAACCACGCTCCGGCCGCCGTCGCAGCGGTGAGCGACGGGCACGCCCACCATGACGACCATGGTCACGCCGATCACGGTCATGACGCTCCCGCCGCAGACGCCCATGCCGCTCATGGCGGGACCGCGTCCCACGACGATCATCACGCCCCTGTGGTCGAGACGGTGGCCGTCGCGGCCGCTGCGGCCGCTGCGGCCCATGCTTCGGACAAGAAACCGGTCTGGAGCGACCACGGCGATGCGCCGTTCGAGGAATCTGCGGCCCCGATCTATGACCGCAAGGCCCGCAAGAAGGGCAAGTCGTCCTCTGGCGGCGGCAGCGAAGTCGTCGAGATCGTGAAGACCATCTTCTTCGCGCTGTTGTTCGCCTTCGTGCTGCGGGTCTTCCTGTTCCAGCCCTTCACCATTCCGTCGGCGTCGATGGAGCCGAACCTGTACGAAGGCGACTACATCGTCGTGTCCAAGTGGAGCTATGGCTACTCCAAATACTCCATCCCGTTCAGCCCGAACCTGTTCCAGGGCCGGATCATGGAGCGCGCGCCACATCGTGGCGACATCGTGGTGTTCAAGCTGCCGCGCGACAACAAGACCGACTACATCAAACGCCTGATCGGCTTGCCGGGCGACCGCATTCAGATGGTCGCCAACCGCCTGTACATCAACGGACAAGCCGTCGATGACGTGGTGATTAGTCAGAGCCAGATCGAGGATGTCTTCGGGCCGCGCCCGGTGACTCGTCTGCGCGAGACCCTGCCCGGCGGCAAGGCTTTCGAGATCCAGGACTTCGGCCCCGGCGGAGAAGTCGATGACACGGGCGTCTATACCGTGCCCGTCGGCCACTATTTCATGATGGGCGACAACCGCGACAACTCGGTCGACAGCCGTTACGACCAGAACAGCGGCGTGGGCCTGGTTCCTGCCGAAAATCTGATCGGCAAGGCCGAGGTCATCCTGTTCTCCTGGTCGCCGGGAGCGTCGCTGTTCAATCCGGTCAGTTGGTTCGCCAATGTCCGGCCCAGCCGCTTCTTCACCGTCTTGAAGTAATGGCCGACCGTCGGGCCGAGGCGGTCGCCGCCCTGGTCCGGCGCCTGGGCCATGATTTCAAGGATCGCGCCCTGCTGGAGCGCGCCCTGACCCACGCCAGCGTGGCCGAGGGCGCGCCGCCGGGACCGCGCGGACCCATCGACAACGAGCGGCTGGAGTTCCTGGGCGACCGGGTGCTGGGTCTGTTGGTCGCCGACCGCCTGTGCCGTGAAAACCCTCTGGCCGACGAAGGCGAGCTGTCCTCGGCCCTGCACGGCCTGGTCGACAAGTCCGCCTGCGCCCGCGTCGGCGAACGGCTGGGCGTCGGCGAGGCGCTGCGCCTGTCGCCGGGCGAGAGCAAGTCGGGCGGGCGGCGCAAGGCCGGGCTGATCGCCGACGCCGTCGAGGCCGTGCTGGCGGCGGTGTGGCTGGACGGCGGCATCGACGCCGCTCGCGCCGTGTTCGAACGCGCCTGGGCCGAGGAACTGGCCGCGCCGACGCCGACCGCCCACGCCAATCCGAAGTCAACCTTGCAGGAATGGGCGCAGGGCCTGGGGCGGCCCTTGCCCGCCTATGTCGTCGTCCAGCGCACGGGGTCTGATCACGCCCCGACCTTCACCGTGGAGGTCGCGGTTCAGGGCGTCGCCCCCTTGACCGCCCAGGGGCGTTCGCGTCAGGAGGCGGAGAAGGCGGCCGCAACCGCCATGCTGAAACGAGAAGGCGTCATTTGACCGATCAAGGCCCCCAGCGCGCAGGCTTCGTCGCCGTCATCGGCGCGCCCAACGCCGGCAAGTCCACCCTGGTGAACCGGCTGACGGGGTCCAAGGTCTCCATCGTCACCCAGAAGGTCCAGACCACGCGCTTTCCTGTGCGCGGCATCGCCATGGCGGGGCAGGCCCAGATCGTGCTGGTCGACACCCCCGGCATCTTCACGCCGCGCCGCCGTCTGGACCGGGCCATGGTCGCCTCGGCCTGGGGCGGAGCGCAGGACGCCGACGCCGTGGTCCATCTGATCGATGCCCAATCCGAACTGGGCGCCGAGGGCCGCGAGGGCACCCCCGCCGACCGTCGCTCGGCCGAGGACACCGAAACCATCATCGCCAATCTGAAGGCGACGGGCGCCAAGGCCATATTGGCGCTGAACAAGATCGACGGTATGCGCCGCGACACCCTGCTGGCCCTGTCGCAGCGGCTATACGACACGGGCGTCTATTCCGAGGTCTTCATGATCTCGGCGCTCAGCGGCGACGGCGTCGAGGACCTGAAGGCCCGCATGGCCGAGCTGATGCCGGAAGGGCCGTGGCTGTACCCCGAGGATCAGGCCGCCGACGTGCCCGCCCGGGTGTTGGCCGCCGAGATCACGCGCGAGAAGGTCTATCTGCGGGTCCACGAGGAACTGCCCTATTCGGCGGCGGTGGAGACCACGGCCTTCGACGACCGGCCGGACGGCTCGGCCCGCATCGAACAGACCATCTATGTCGAGCGCGAGAGCCAGCGGCCCATCGTGCTGGGCAAGGGCGGCCAGACGTTGAAATGGATCGGCCAGAAGGCGAGGGAGGAACTGACCGTCCTGCTCGACCGGCCGGTTCACCTGTTCCTGACCGTCAAGGTCGATCCGAAATGGCAGGACAGCCGCGCCCTGTACGCCCAATTCGGCCTGGATTTCGACGTCTGATCCAAGACGAAGTTTGATCAAGGCGTGCGCCAAAGGGTGACGGGGGCGGAGAATCAAGGCCGATAGCCTTCCGTCCCAAAGGATGTAGAGACGCGTCTGTGTTCACGGTTCCCAAAACCGCTGGAGGCCATCCCCGGCTTGTTCTGGGGGGTCTGGCCGCCCTGGTCGTCGGCGGCTCGGCCCTGGCCGCTGTCGTCACCGCCCGCCCGGAGAGTTTGCACGCCGCGTTCGCGAGCGCCGCCGCGCCGCGTCCGCCGGTTCAGGTGGTCGAGGACCTGCCCCTGCTGGCCGAACGGCTGCGCGACAGCCGCTTCATGGGCGGCGTCCTGGTGGCCCAGGGCGATCGGGTTCTGTTCCGACAGATCTATGGCAAGGCCGACTATCAGAATGACATCCCGCTGACGCTGGAGACCCGCTTCCGCCTGGCGTCGGTGTCCAAGCAGTTCACGGCGGCCGCGATCCTGAAGCTTCAGGACGAAGGCGTCCTGGATGTGCGCGATCCGGTCTGCAAATGGATCCAGCCGTGCCCCGAAGCCTGGGCGCCGGTGCGCATCCATCATCTGTTGTCGCACACCTCGGGCATTCCCGATCTGATGGCCCGGCCGGGATGGGGCGCACGTCGGATCACCCCAGCGACGCTGGATCAACTGACAGAAGATTCAAAACTCTATCGTTTGCAGTTCGTGCCGGGAACCAAGGTCCGTTACGACAACGCCGCCTTCAACCTGGCCGCCGCCATCGTCGAAAAGGCGTCGGGCAAGCCGTATGAGGTCTATCTTCGAGAGGCGCTGTTCAAACCGCTGGGCATGACCGAGACCGGTCTCGGCGACGCTTCGAACCTGGCGCGCGGCTACGCCAACTTCCCTGGCGGGTTGGCGGCTCAGGACAACGCCAACGTCTCCATCGTCATCGGCGCGGGCGCGGCCTATTCGACCCTGGACGATATGCTGGCCTGGCAGCGCGCCTTGCATCACGGCCGGGTGCTGACGCCCGACGGCTACGCCCAGATGGTCGCCGACCACGCCCCGGCCGAAGCGCACGAGCGCGGACGCGCCAAGGACCGTTTGTGGGGCTACGGTCTGTTCACCGACGCCATCGGTCGGCGCGTGTCGCCGTCGCTGGAGGATCGGCAGGTGTTCCACACCGGCAGTTGGTCGGGGTTCCGCAATCTGGTGACCTGGCAGCCCGAAAGCGACGTCACGGTGATCGTGCTGTCGAACAATTATCACCAACGCGATCAGGTCCTGCTGATCGCCCAGCAGGCCATGGCGGAAGTTCTCGGCCGTCCCATTCCGACCGGAATGAAACGTTAGCCCCAGGCTTCCACGGTCCCCATGCGGCGCGCGGACGACGGGGCGGCGGCGGCGACGCGGGGTTCGGCCTCGGCGCGGCCGAACAGATATCCCTGACCATAGGCCACACCCAGGGCGGAGACGGCTTCGGCCTCGGCCTCGGTCTCGATATGTTCGGCGATGGCGCTCAGGCCCAGCGAATCCGACAGCTCGACCAGGGTGCGGATGACGGCGCGGCCGCGTGCGTCCTTATCGACGCCGGTGACCAGGCCGCCGTCGATCTTGACCGTATCGACCGACAGCCGCCGCAAATAGTCGAAGCCCGCCGACCCCGCGCCGAAATCGTCGATGCACACCTTGATTCCGGCGCCGCGCAGGGCGGTCAGGCGGCGATCGGCGGCCTCGATGTCCAAAAGGGCGGCGGTTTCGGTCACCTCGACGATCAGGCGGCGTCGCAGTTCGGTCGCCGCCGAGGTCATGCGCAACAAGGCGTCGACATAGCCGTCGTCGGCCAGGGAGTCGCCCGAGACGTTGATCGCGATCTTCAACAATCCCGCGCCCGACTGCCGCATCTTGGTCAGGGCCTTTTCGGCCACGGCCAGATCCAACGCCTCGATCAGGCCCAGTTGCTCGGCCATGCCGATCAGGGCGGCGGGACCTGAACCGCCGAACCGCGCCAGGGCCTCGAAATGGTGCACGGCCCGCGTGTCCAGGGCCACGATGGGTTGGTAGTACAGATCGAAATCGCGCGCCTTGACGCGGGCGCGGAACGTCTCGGCCTCGGATACGGTGCGTTTGAACGCCTGTTCGAAGGCGACGTCCGGCCGCTCCAAACCGCCGTCCCGGATGCAGCTCTCAAGCGCGAAACGCATGGCGCGTAGGGCCGACACCGGCTCGCTCAGATTGATCCGCGCGGCATAGGCGCTGGACTGGATGTCGACCCCCTCGGCGGCGGCGGCTTCGCTGACCTCGGCGGCCAGGTTGGCGGCCGCGTCGCCTTCAGCCAGCAGGGCGTAGCGCACCGGCGTCAATCGGGCGGCCGAGGCGCCGTCGACGGAGGCGGCCTGAAGCGTGGCCTCGACACGGGCCGTGGCGCGTCGACCCTGTTCGCCCGGCGCTTGCGCCAGGCCCGGCACGTCGACGAAGGCCAGCGACAGGAGAGTGTCGCCGACCTGTCTGGCCGCCAGGCTGGCCTTGGTGCGCGCCAACAGGTCCGCGGCGTCGGACACCGGCGGGGTTTCGGGAATCTCCAGCGGAACAGCCGCGCCGCGCCAGGACAGGCTGCAAGACACGGCCGGAGCCAGTTCGGGCAGGATGAAGGCGTGCAGCACCGCGCGGCGGACCCACCCCGCAGAGGCGACGATCCGCACCTCCAGCGGCCCGCTTCGTGCGCCGGGCTTGAGGGCGGCCAGGGCCTGGGTCAGCGCTGCTTGCTCGGTCTCGGCCGTCAGATCGATGAATGTCCGGCCCTTCCAGGCGGCGACGTCATCGCCCGTCACGACGCCCGCGCCCATGGCGAAGGCCACCCGTCCGTCACCGGTCAGTTCGACCAGGGCGTCGGCGGAGGCGAAGGCGAAACCGAGCAGGCGAGGGGCGGCGCGCATGACGGGCAAATTAGTCGCCGAGCGATGAAGATAGCGCGTCGAAACAGGCTTAACCGTTTCTTGCCGCCATCACGCCGTTCGGTTCAGCGTCACAGCGCGGCTGTCGCCCGACGCCGCGCGGCCGGTGGCGCCATAGGCCGAGGCGGGCGGGCGCGCCGCCGCGACTTCCTGTGCGATCGCCTTGACCAGGCCTTCCGAAACGATGCGGGCGGCCTCGACGGCTCGGGCGTGTCGGGCCAACACGGCCTCGAACGCCTGGGTTGCGGCGATCAGGGCCATGCGATCCGCCGTCGGCGCGGGCGCCAGCAGGGCGGGATTGGCCTTCAACTGGGCCGACTCGCGGCGATAGACGTTGGCCATCTCCTGGGTCTCGGCCAGGCTGGCGGCCACGTCCTGGGGACGTCGGGCCTCGAAGGCGCGGGTCTCGTTGATCAGGCGGTCGGTCAGGTCCTCGGTC
Source organism: Caulobacterales bacterium (assembly GCA_017302335.1). Classification (GTDB taxonomy): domain Bacteria; phylum Pseudomonadota; class Alphaproteobacteria; order Caulobacterales; family Caulobacteraceae; genus Brevundimonas. The sequence goes on from JAFLCT010000042.1 coordinate 19,098, forward strand.
AGGCGCGTCAGTTGACGCACGCGCGCGGTCGCCAGTTCGGGTCCGGTGCTCATCGACCCTGCTCCTGCATTCTCAGCATTTCCGATACGACCTGGTCGGCCAGGCCGATCCCCCCCGCCCGCACGGTCTGTTTGGCCATGGCGTCGATCATGAAGCCGCGCCAGGTCTCTTCCGCCTGGCCGCCGCCGAACGGGCCGTCGGTCGACAGGCCCTCGAACATGGGTTTCAGCATCTGGTTCAGGAAGCTGGCCTCGAAGGCCTCGGCGGTTTCACGCATACGGGCGGTGGGCTGGGCGCGCTGAGGTGCGCCGGTCAGCAGGTCGGGCGAGACGGTCAGATCGCTCATCACATCACCTCGATTTCGGCTTGCAGGGCGCCGGCGGCCTTCACCGCCTGCAAGATGGAGATCATGTCGCGCGGGCTGACGCCCAGGGCGTTCAGGCCGTTGACCAGGGTCGCCAGCGAGGCCCCGCCGCCGATGACGCGCATCTGGCGGCCCAGTTCTTCCTCCACGCTGACGTCGGACTGAGGAACCACGGCGGTCTGGCCCTGGCTGAAGGGCGCGGGCTGGCTGACCAGCGGCGTCTCCTGCACCGAGACGGTCAGATTGCCCTGAGAGATGGCGACGGTGGAGATGCGCACGTTCTCGCCCATGACGATGACGCCGTTGACCTCGTCAATGATCACCTTGGCCGGAACGTCGACCTGGACCGGCAGATTCTCGATGCGGCTGATGAAACCGGCCATGCCGAGCTGAGCCGGTGCGCGCAGGGCGATGACGGTGCCGTTCTCGGCCAGGGCGCTGCCCGGATAGCTGCCGTTGATGGCGGCGGCGACGCGCTGGGCGGTGGTGAAGTCGGGATTGCGCAGGTTCAGCCGCACCTCGTTCATGTTCGCCAGTTCGAAGCCGGTTTCGCGCTCGACCGTGCCGCCAGAGGCGATACGGCCCGCCGTCGGCACGCCGCGGGTGACCGAGGACCCCGATCCGCCCGAAGCCGAAACGGCGCCGGTCTGGATCGAGCCTTGAGCCACCGCATAGACCTGGCCGTCGGCGCCCTGAAGGCTGGTGACCAACAGGGTCCCGCCCAGCAGGCTCTTGGCGTCGCCCATGGTCGAGACCGAAACGTCCAGCCGCGACCCCGGCGTGGCGAAGGGCGGCAGTTCGGCCGTCACCATGACGGCGGCGATGTTCTTGGTGTTGGCGTTGGCGTCGCGGATATTGACGCCCAACCGCTCCATCATCCCCTCCAGCGACTGACGGGTGAAGGGCGAGTTGCGCAAGGAGTCGCCGGTGCCCGCCAGACCGACCACCAGGCCGTAACCGACCAACTGGTTGGACCGCACGCCCTCGACGGCGGCGATGTCCTTGATCCGCGACTGGGCGGTCGCCGCATCGGGCAGGGCCGCCAGGGCCAGGGCGGCAAGGGGGACGGCGAGGGCGGCAAGCAACTTCTGCATCGCGGGTCTTTCGAAAGCGACTGTCGATTAACCGTGATGCGAAACTCATGCCGACGTGCGACGCCTGTAAATTCAATGATTTGGTGTTTCGGCTCGGGCCGGGTGAGGCAGAAACTGCCGGGCCGTTAACCAAACAGTGACGGTGAGCGGCGAGGGTCCGTCATGGACTGGAGCGCCCGCCCATGAAGGTTACAGGTCCCGCAGGAACCGCATCGTCGATCCCCGGTCGCCCGACGCAACGCGCGGCGGGCGGGTTCAGCTTGTCGGGCGCCGCTGGATCGGAGCGAGCGGCCGCAGCGGGGGCCACGGCCGCGGCCGGCGCCGTCGCCGACGTTTCGGCCCTGATGGCCCTGCAAGG
>JAFLCT010000043.1 GCA_017302335.1 Caulobacterales bacterium
GGGGCGACCGCAAACAGGCCGGCGACCTGGCGCTTTCGGCCTATCTCGACGGCTTCGAACCGGTGGAGCCGGCGCTCGGCGCGCGCGACGGCGCCCTGCTGCGGCGGATCGAAACGGCGATGACCGGGGTTCGGATCGCCATCGGGCGCGGCGCGCCGCCCGCCGAGGTCGACGCCCAGGTCGAGCGTCTGTCGGCCCTGCTCGACACCGCCGAACGGGCCCTGGCGCCCCAGGAAGCCGACAACGTCGCCAGCTTCGCCGGCGCCTTCACCATCCTGCTGCGCGAAGGGCTGGAGGCCCTGCTGATCGTGGTGGCCATGATCGCCTTCCTGCGCAAGGCCGAGCGCCCCGAGGCGCTGCGCTACGTCCATGGCGGATGGGTCGCGGCCCTGGCGGCGGGCGGCGCGACCTGGGCGGCGGCCACCTTCCTGATCTCGATCAGCGGCGCGAGCCGGGAACTCACCGAAGGGTTCGGCTCGCTCCTGGCCGGCGCGGTCCTAGTCTCCGTCGGCATCTGGATGCACGGCAAGTCGCACGCCGACGCCTGGCAGATCTACATCCGCGACAAGCTCTCCAAGGCCTTGTCGGGTCGATCGGCCTGGCTGCTGTTCCTGCTCGCCTTCGTGGTGGTCTACCGCGAGGTGTTCGAGACCATCCTGTTCTACGCCGCCATCTGGAGCCAGGGCGGCCACGTCGGCATGCTCGCCGGCGCCCTGACGGCCGTGGCGGTGTTGGCGGTGGTGGCCTGGGCCCTGCTGACCTACAGCAAGCGCCTGCCGATCGGCCAGTTCTTCTCCCTCAGTTCGATCCTGATGGCGGTGCTGTCGGTCGTCCTGGTCGGCAAGGGCGTGGCGGCGCTACAGGAAGCGGGCTGGATCGATGTCCATCCCATCGTCTGGATGCCGCGCATCGAGATCCTCGGCCTCTATCCGACGCTCGAAGGCGTGGGGGTCCAGGTTCTGACTGTGATTGTATTGGCGATCGGCTTCGCCCGCGCCTCTCGACCGGCCGCGCCGTCGGTGAAGCCCGCGGCCTGAGCCGCCCCGTAGCCTTGCGGGCGTAGGGTTGGGGGCTTCAACCGCCGCAGCCTTTCGCGTTCGATTCCCTCCCAGGGGGCGAATGTGGGAGTACGACATGGCCCAGGCCGACCCGCCGCTGAGGCGAACGATCAAGAAGACGCAGCTGCGCCAGATGGTGCCGCTAGCCGACAGCACCATCTGGGAGATGGAGCGGCGCGGTCAGTTTCCGCGGCGGTTCCTGCTGACCCCCAGATGCGTCGTCTGGGATCTCGCCGAGGTCGAGGCCTGGCTCGCCCATCGCCGGTCCAGCCCAATCGCCCGCGCCACACCCCCCGATGTCCACAGGCGGCACACGCGACCGGTCAGAGCCGCGGATCGAACCGGGCCCCGGCCGTTTCCGGGATGACCAGCACCGGCGTGTAGGGCCGCCCCTCCTCCCAGGCCTCGACGGCGTTGGACCACTCCTGGGCCATATGGCGGCGCTGCATCTCGAACTCGGCCTTGTTGTAGACGCCACGGGACGAGCGCTCCTCGTGCGCCAGGCCTTTCTCGATCCAGTCGGAGTTGAAGCCCATCTCATGCAGCAGCGTCGAGGCCGTCCGCCGCAGATCGTGGACGGTGAAGGGCTCCAGCGGCAGGCCCTTCTCCCGCGCCCGCTCGGCGATCGCCGTGGTGACGCGGTTGAAGGTCGCCCGCGACATCGGCGCATCGGCGTCGTAACGGGACGGCAGGATGTAGCGGGAGTTGCCCGCGCAGGTCTTCAGCGCGACCAGGATGTCCAGCATCTGCGTCGACAGATAGACGTTATGCGGGCGGGACCGCTTCATCCGCGCCGCCGGGATCGACCAGACCGCGTTGTCGAAATCGACCTCGGGCCAGATCCCGTCCTGCAGTTCGCTTTTCCGCACCATGCTCAGCAGGACGAACTTCAGGCCCAGGCGGATCGTCGGCAGGGTCGCGACGTCCCCCAGCAGGCTCAGCATGATCCGGATCTCGGTCGGCGACAGGGACCGGTCCCGGGGCCGGAACGTAGCGATCGAGGCCGGCCCCACGCCATCGGCCGGATTGTCGATCTTCTCGCCGTGCAGGATGGCGTAGGCGTAGATCTGTTTGACGATGTCGCGGACGTGGATCGCCGTCGCGGGCGCCCCGCGATCGACGATGGTCTTGCAGTGCGCCCTGATGTCGTCCGGCGTGATCTCGCTGAGCAGCCGGGTACGCCATTGCGGCAGCACTTCGCGGTTGAAGATCGACCGCCGCATGTTGCGGGTGCTGTCGGCCATCGGTGCCTTGTCCATCCACCCCTGTGCGACGTGGGCGAAGCTGTGCGCCTCCTTCAGGCGGCGTTTGGCGCGCTGCTTCTCCAGCGCCGGTGAGACGCCGTCAGCGATCGAACGCTTGGCGTCGATCAGCTTCTCCCTCGCCTTGGCGAGGGTCAGCCCGGCGGGGCCATAGACGCCCAGGGTGACCGTCTCGCGCCGCCCGTTGAAGCGGTAGTCGTACCGGAAGGAGATGCCGCCGCCCGGCGAGACGTAGGCGTACAGACCGTCCCTGTCGGTACATTTGTAAGCCTTTGATTTTGGTCGCAGATTCTTCAAAGCAGCGTCGGTAAGCATCGTCAGATCACTCCAAAATACCGTCAGGCGGCTTTGGCGATTTCTGGCGCTAACTTCTGCTTACAAATCAAAGACTTGATAGCGATCCGATACCGTCAGGCCGCCGCCTGCCCTCAGACGGTATGGACAGGAGTCGGTCGGGACAACGGGGGCCGATACCGTCAGATATGACGGCATCACGGTTTCGAGACCCTCCGAAAGGCTCCGAAGGGTATCGACAGAATTCACTTTTTTGTCAGTGCTTTACGGGTATATTCGGAAGCGATCTCGAAAGGTCTCGAAAGGCCCGAATTATTCCCACTCGATCGTTCCCGGCGGCTTGGAGGTCACGTCATAGACCACGCGATTGACGCCCCGGACCTCGTTGATGATCCGCGTCGCCGTGCGGGCCAGGACATCCCAGGGAAATTGATAGAAGTCCGCCGTCATGCCGTCGGTCGAGGTGACGGCGCGCAGGGCCAGCACCTTCTCATAGGTCCGGGCGTCGCCCATGACGCCGACCGTCTTGACCGGCAACAGCACGGCGAAAGCCTGCCAGATCTGGTCGTACAGGCCCGCCTTCCTGATCTCGTCCAGATAGATGGCGTCGGCGTCTTGCAGGGTCGCCACGGCGTCGGGCGTGATCTCGCCCGGAATGCGAATGGCCAGGCCCGGTCCCGGGAAGGGGTGGCGGCCGACGAAGGCGTCGCTCAGCCCCAGTTCACGCCCCAAGGCGCGCACCTCGTCCTTGAACAGCTCGCGCAAGGGTTCGACCAGCTTCAGCTTCATATAGTCGGGCAGGCCGCCGACATTGTGATGGCTCTTGATCACCGCCGAGGGACCGCCCGAGGCCGAGACGCTTTCGATCACGTCGGGATACAGCGTCCCCTGGGCCAGGAATTCGGCCCCCTCGATCTTGTTCGCCTCGCGGTCGAACACGTCGATGAAGATCTTGCCGATGGTCTTGCGCTTGGTCTCCGGGTCCGAAACCCCGGCCAGGGCGCCCAGGAATTCCGCTGATGCATCAACGTGGATCAGGGGGATGTTGTAGTGTTCTCGGAACAGGGTGGTGACCTGTTTCGCCTCATCCTTGCGCAGCAGGCCGGTGTCCACGAAGACGCAGGTCAACTGGTCGCCGATGGCCTCGTGGATCAGCACCGCCGCCACCGAGCTGTCGACGCCGCCCGACAGGCCGCAGATCACCTTGCCCTGGCCGACCTGGGCGCGGATCTTTTCGATCTGCTCGTCACGATAGGCGGCCATGGTCCAGTCGCCGGTCAGACCGGCGATCCGGTGGGTGAAATTCTTCAGGATCGTCGCCCCGCGCGGCGTATGCATGACCTCGGGGTGGAACTGCACGCCATAGATCTTGCGCGTCTCGTCGGCGATGGCGGCGAAGGGCGCGCCCTCGCTGACGGCGATGACCTCGAAGCCCGGCGGAATGGCGGTGACGCGATCCCCGTGGCTCATCCATACCGGCTCGCTCTGTCCGACCTCGGCCAGGCCCGCGAACAGCGGACTGGCCTTCTGGACCGTGATCTCGGCGCGGCCGAACTCGCGGTGGTGGCCGCTCTCGACCTTGCCGCCCAACTGGGCGCAGATCGCCTGTTCGCCGTAACAGATGCCCAGAATGGGCACGCCCACTTCGAACAGGGCGGGATCGGCGCGCGGGCTTTCCGCCTCGGTGGTCGAGGCCGGGCCGCCCGACAGGATGATCGCCTGGGGCGCCATGGCCGCCAGGGCGGCGCCCGCCTTGTCGAACGGATGAATCTCGCAATAAACCCCCGCCTCGCGCAGGCGCCGGGCGATCAACTGGGTCACCTGGCTGCCGAAGTCGACGATCAGGACCTTCTGATGGGCGGACGGTTGGGTCATGGGATCGGTTCCGAGGGGCGCGAATGGGCGGGGTCTTGGCCGTCGTCGGCCGGGAATTCAAGCAGGGCCAGCCCGCGCGACCTGAGGCCGTCGGCCAGTCGGTCCAGCGCCGTCGCCAGGTTCTCGTCCACCTGATGCAGGGTTCCGGTCCAGTCGCTCAGCGCCGTCAACTCGGCCCGGCCGTCGGACACGCCCCTCAGGGCCGCCAGCGGCAGGCCGAACGTCTGGGCCGCCCGCAACAGCGCCCAGGTCTCCATGTCCACCATCTCGGCGTCGATGCCGTCGTAGGCGGCGCCCGAGACGACATTCGCGCCCGTCGACAGTCGCGCGCACGGCACGCCGGGGACGGGGCACGGCAACGGCAGGATGGCGGGCCGGTCCAACAGGGGCGTCACCCCCTTTTCGAACCCCAGCGCGCTGGCGTCCATGTCGCGATAGCTGACCGACGACGCCTGATAGACCGCCGCGTGCTCCAGCGTCGGCGATCCGCACGATCCCAGGGACACGATCAGGTCCGGCGTCTGGCCTTTCGCCTCCAGCCGGGCCAGGGCCGCGCTCAGGGCCACGGCCGCCTCGACCGGGCCGACGCCGGTCATCAGGGGGTCGATCCGTGCACGCAGATGCGCGCCGTATTCGGCCGGCGCCGCCATCACCGGCAGGACGACGACATCGCCGTATCGCTCCAGCCTCATGCCGCGCGCTCGTACAGGGCCGCGAAGAAGCCGTCGGTGTCGGTCGAGGCGGGCGACAGGCGCAGGCGATGGCCGACGGCCCGGGGATGATCGAGCGCGACCGGCCGAAATTCCGGGTGCGCGGTTTCGAAGGCGTCGGCGCTGATCTCGTTCTCGCGGCTCAGCATCGAACAGGTGACATAGATCAGCCGCCCGCCCGGCCGCACCAGCCTGGCCGCCTGACCCAGGATGCGGACCTGTAGAGCGTGCAGCCGCTCGACCTCATCCGCCGTCAGCCGCCAGGCTTCCTCGGGCCGCCGCCGCCAGGTGCCCGAGCCGCTGCACGGCGCATCGACGAAGACCAGATCGGCCTGGCCGTTCAGATCCTCCATGCCGCCGCCGTTCTGACCCAGCAGCCGCAGCTCGGCGTCCACGCCCGCGCGCGCCAGTCGGGGGCGGATATTGTCCAGCCGCTTCTGAACCACGTCCCCGGCGACCAGCGTCCCCTGCCCCCGCATCGCCTGCGCCAGGCCCAGGGTCTTGCCCCCGCCCCCGGCGCAGTAGTCGACCACCGTCATGCCCGGCGCGGCCCCAGCCAGGGCGCAGACGATCTGGCTGCCCTCGTCCTGAATCTCGATGCGGCCGTCCTTGAAGGCGTCGGTCGCTTGGATGTTCGGAGGCGGCTCGCTGGGCAGGCGCAGACCGACCGGCGACCACGGGGTCGGGGTCGCCTCAAGCCCGGCCTCGGCCAGTTCGGCGCGCACGCCTTCGACATCCGCCTTGATGGTGTTGACGCGCAGATCGATCGGCGCGCGCGGGGCCATCAGACCCTGGGCCTCCTCGGCCCAACGGTCGCCGAAGGTCGTCTTGAAGTCCTCGACCACGAAGGCTGGCAGGCCCGACGCGACCCAACCCGGCAGTTCGCCCTCGCCCGCCGCCGTCAGCCGCGAGCGCTCCTGCTTCGACAGCGGCCGAGGCCCATAGCCCTCGCCCGAGTGCAGGGTCTCGATCTCGTCCAGCGTCAAGCCGTCGATCAGGCTGAGACTGCCGATCACCAGCGCCCGCCCGTCCTCGCGCCCGCCCATGGCCCAGCTCAGCCGGGCGCGGGCGCGCAGCACCTTATAGACCCGGTCGGCGATGGCCTTGCGATCCTTGGACCCGGCATAGCGGTTGGCCTGGCCCCAGGCTTTCAGAACCGCCTCGGCCGGTTGGCGGCCCTGGGCGATGGAGTCCAGAACCGAGGCGGCGGCGGCGAGACGGGCGGCTGGGGTCACGGAACCTCGATCAGACGAACAGGGCGGCGATGACCATGATCAGTCCGACCAGGCTCGCCGCCCAGGCCAGAGACCGCACATAGGCGACGCCAAAGGCGTAGAGCGGCAGATAGACCAGCCGCCCGAAGAAATAGAGGTGGGTCCCGACGAAGGTCAGTTGGCTGTCCTCGCCCGAGATCCGCGCCATGATCACGGCGGCGGCGAAGATGGGCAGGGTCTCGAACAGATTGGCCTGCGCCCGCATCAGCCGCCCCGCCAGCTTGCCTGGCGGCGGGGTTTGGCCGTCGCGCGCGCCCGCATTCCACTTCAAGCCCAGTTCGGCCGTCCGCGCGGTGGCGGCCAACAGGATCTGGACCAGGGCCAGCACCAGGGTGAAGGCCAGCATGATGAATTCGGGCGTCATATCCATGGTCTCGACCCTCCCCGGTCAGCCCTGACGATAGTTGGGCGCCTCGCGCGTGATCATCACGTCGTGGACATGACTTTCGCGCAGGCCCGCGCCGGTGATGCGCACGAAACGCGCCCGGTCCTGGAAGTCCGTGATGGTGGCGGCCCCGACATAGCCCATGGCGGCGCGCAAGCCGCCGACCAGTTGGTGGATCACCGGCGAGATCGGTCCCTTGTAGGGGGTCTGACCCTCGATGCCTTCGGGCACCAGCTTCTGGGTCTCGACCTCCTTCTGGAAATAGCGGTCGGCCGAACCCTGGCCCATCGCCCCCACCGAACCCATGCCGCGATACGACTTGTAGGACCGGCCCTGGTACAGGAAGACCTCGCCGGGGCTTTCGTCGGTTCCGGCGAACATCGAACCCATCATGGCGCACGACGCGCCCGCCGCGATGGCCTTGGCCAGGTCGCCCGAATATTTGATGCCGCCGTCGGCGATGATCGGCACGCCCGCACCCTTGGCGGCGCGCACGGCCTCCATGATGGCGGTCAGTTGCGGCACGCCCACCCCGGCCACGATGCGGGTGGTGCAGATGCTGCCCGGGCCGATGCCGACCTTCACCGCGTCGGCGCCCGCGTCGATCAGGGCGCGCGCGGCGTCATAGGTGGCGACGTTGCCGGCCACGACCTGCAAGCGGTTGGACTCGCGCTTGACCCGCTCGACGGCGCGGGCGACCTGGATGGAGTGGCCGTGGGCGGTGTCGATCACCACCACGTCCACGCCCGCCTCGGCCAAGGCCATCGACCGCTCATAGCCGCTGTCGCCGACGGTCGAGGCCGCGCCGACCAGAAGGCGGCCCTGCTCGTCCTTGGCGGCGTGGGGGAAGGCCTGGGCCTTCTGGATGTCCTTCATGGTGATCAGACCGACGGCGCGATCCTGATCGTCCACCACCACGACCCGTTCGATCTTGCGTTCGCGCAGGATGGCGACGGCCTCTTCGCGTCCGGCGCCTTCGCGCACGGTGAACAGAGGACCGGTGGTCATCAGTTCGGCGGCCTTGCGGTTCAGGTCGCTCTCGAACCGCATATCGCGGTTGGTCAGCATACCCAACAGCTTGCCGGACGCCGGATCGACCACCGGGAAGCCGGTGATCTTCTTGCCCGCCACGATCTCTCGCACCTGGCCCAGGGTGGTGTCCGGCGTCACGGTGACGGGGTTCACCACCATGCCGCTTTCATAGCGTTTCACCTGGCGGACCTGATCGGCCTGTTGCTCGACCGTCAGATTGCGGTGCAGGACGCCCAGTCCCCCCGCCTGCGCCATGGCGATGGCCAGGCGCGCCTCGGTCACCGTATCCATGGCCGACGAGGCCAGCGGGATGTTCAACTTGATGTCGCGCGTCAGCCGGGTCGAGGTGTCCGCGTCGGCGGGCATGACCTCGGAAGGGCCGGGTTCCAGCAAAACATCGTCGAAGGTCAGGCCCTCGCGTATCTCCATCAGGAGCCTCCGTTTTGCGGGCCGCGTATCCCCCGCGCCGGGGGGGAAGTCAACCGCGCTTGTTCAGCGCGACCCAATAGACTTCCGAACTGCCCTTGCGGCTCGATTGCGGCTTGACCGTCTTCACCGTCTCGAAATGGGCGCGCAGGTCGGCCAACACGCCGTCGGCGTCGCCGCCCTGGAAGCTCTTGGTCACGAAGGCGCCGCCGGGCCGCAGGGTGCGAATCGCGAAATCGGCGGCGATCTCGATCAGGGCGATGATCTTCAGGTGGTCCGTCTGGCGGTGGCCGATGGTGTTGTGCGCCATGTCCGACAGCACCAGGTCCGGCGGGCCGCCGACCAGGTCGATCAGTTGCTGGTCCACGCCCGGCTCGGTGAAGTCGGCCTGGATCAGTTCGGCGCCCGCGATGTGCTCGATCGGCAGCAGGTCGACCCCCGCCACCGCCGCAGCCCCCCGCTTCAGCGCCACCTGCACCCAGCCGCCGGGCGCGGCGCCCAGGTCGATGACCCGCGAGCCGGGCCGGATCAGGCGATATTTGTCGTCGATCTCCATCAGCTTGAAGGCCGCCCGGCTGCGCCAACCTTCGGCGCGCGCGCGGTCTGACCAGGGATCGGCCAGTTGGCGCTTGATCCACTGCTGGCTGGACATCGACTTCTTGTCGGCGGTCTTGATCTTCTGGCCCATGCCGCGCCCGGCGGCCGTGCCGCCCGTGGGCGGGCGCACCATGCGGCGGCGTTCGGGCGGCTTTTCGTCTTCGCTCATGCCTCTCCCATAGCGGTCGTCGCCGTCAGTCGCTATGACCCGCGCACATTCCGATCACAGGAGCGCCCGATGGCCGACACCCTTACCTTCACCGTCGATACCGGCGCCGGAACCGGCGACGTGGTCATCAAGCTGCGTCCCGACCTGGCGCCCGGCCACGTCGCCCGCATCAGCGAGCTGGCCCAGGAAGGCTTCTATGACGGCGTGGTCTTCCACCGCGTCATCCCCGGCTTCATGGCCCAGGGCGGCGATCCGACCGGCACCGGCTCGGGCGGCTCCAAGAAGCCGAACCTGAAGCAGGAATTCTCGGCCGAACCGCACGTGCGCGGCGTCTGCTCCATGGCCCGCACCTCGGACCCGAACAGCGCCAATTCGCAGTTCTTCATCTGCTTCGACGACGCCACCTTCCTGGATCGCCAATACACGGTCTGGGGCGAGGTGATCGAGGGCATGGACCACATCGACGCCCTGCCCAAGGGCGAACCGCCCCGCGCGCCTGGCAAGATCGTCAAGGCGACCGTGGCCTGATCATGCGAACGGGCGGGGGCCTCAATCCCCCGCCCACCAGCGCAGGCGCACCGGATTGGCGCGCCCGGCGACCGTCAGCGTCCCGGTCAACACGGGCGTTTCGTCGCCCAGATTGCGTTTCGATTCCGCCAACCGCCCGGCGTCCAGAACGCCTTCGAACCGCACCGGTCCCAGCGTCTCAGACCGGCCCTCGAACTCCACACGCGCGTCCGTCACCTGATAGCGGGTCGGCAGGATGCGATCGCGGCCGCTGCGGCTCTGGCCCAGCTCGGTCTGGACCATGGGGCTGTCGCGGTCTTCGAACTCGATCATCAGGGGGGCGAAGACCCCGCTGCGCCGCCCCTGCTCCCACGCCTGGAAGTCGGTCGCCTGGCCCATGAACAGGTGATCGAAGGTCCAGCCGTCGATGCGGACCTCGGCCGTCGGCAGATAGTAGCCCGACTGGTCGGCGGTCATGGCGTGGCGGAAGTCGGCGGTTGGCCTGGCGTCTTCGGCGCCTTCGCCTTCGCGCGGCGCGGGCGGTTGGCAGGCCGTTAGGGCCAGAACGGCGGCCGAAGCCAGAATAATTTTCCGCATCAGAACCTCACGGCAGGCGGGCTAGAACGCGAAGCCAGCCTTCCGCCTGCGCCAGATCGACCATCTCGAACAGGGGAATGGCGATCAGAAAGGCCAGGCCGTCACGCAGCGTCAACAGGAAGAAGGCGGGCCGGATCGTCAGTTCGTCCTCGTCGCGCCAGGCGCTGAACCGCGGCCAGAACCGCGGCGTGCGTGCGGTATAGGCGGCGTAGACATCGCCGAACCGACCCATCAGCCAGGTCTCCTCCTTGCGCACGGTGGCGCGGAAGATCAGCCAGGCGACGACCACGAACAGTACGGCGATGGTCAGTTGCCCGGTCTGGGCGCCGATGCCGAAGGCGCCGAAGAAGCTGAAGATGTAGAGCGGGTTGCGGCTCAGCGAATAGGGTCCGCGATCGACGATCTCGGTCTTCTTGCGTCCCCCGATATACAGCGAACACCAGGCCCGCCCGACGATCGCCACGGCGATGGCCGCCAGCCCCGCCCACTCCACCGCTTCGTGCCAATGCCCGTCGACGCCGTCCCGCGACTGGGTGAAGAACGTCGCCCCGATCAACAGCATCCCGACCACCAGGACCGCGACCTTTCGCAACTTTTGTACGGCTTGCAGGTCGAAGGCGGACGGCGAAATGACAGACATGGCGTTACGCTCCGTTTCGCCGGACGAAACGGCGTAACGGCCGCGCTTTCAAGTTCTATCTTTGCGAGCTTGTCGCGTTAGCGGTCCAGCGACCGGTCCAGCGCCTGGAAGCTGGCCCAGGCCAGTTCCGTCGCGCTGACGAAGACCGACGGGGTGATCTTGTCGAAATCGTCGGTCGGGCGGTGGTAGTCCGGGTGATAGTTCACACCGAAATACAGGAACGGCACGCCCGCGCGGTGGAAGGCGCCGTGGTCGGAGGCCATGACCCAGTTGTCCTCGCCCTTGTCCTCGGGCGTGTCCTTGCCGAAGGCCAGGGCCACCGCGCCATTCGCCGAAATCGGCTCCAGGATCGGGCGCAGATTCGGGTGCTGATAGGTGCCCGTGACCCACAGCTTGCCGTCCGTCTCGGCGCGTGCGGTCATGTCGTAGTTGATGTTCAGGGCGATGGCCGACAGGGGGAACGGCGGCGCCTCGACGAAATGGCGCGCGCCCAGCAGCCCCCTCTCCTCGCCGTCCACGGCCACGATCAGCACGCTGTGTTCGGGCGGGGCGGCCTTCAGCCGGGCGGCGATCTCCAGCATGGTGGCCACGCCCGAGGCGTTGTCGTCGGCCCCGTTGTAGATCTCGCCGTTCTTGATCCCCTCGTGATCGTAGTGGGCGGTCAGGACGATGTAGCGGTCGGTCACGCGCGCGCCGGGGATCAGGCCCAGCACATTGACGCCGTTGTAGGTGACGCTGGTCCCGTCGCGGCGGGTCATGGTCGATTCAAACGGTTGCAACCGCCCCATGGCCGGGGCGGCGACGCCCAGGGCCTCCAGTCGGCCGACCAGATAGTTGCGCGCCATCTCGCCGCCCGGCGTGCCGACGCCGCGGCCCGCCATGTCGTCGGCCGACAGAATCCGCAGGTCGTCCATCAATTGGGCGTAGCGGTCCGGCTTGGGCGCCTCGGGCGCGGCCGACGTCGCGACCGGCGCCGTGCTCATGCAGGCGGCCAGGGCCAGGGCGGTCATCGAGACCAGGGCGAAACGGACGGCGGTCGGGCGCATGAAGGCTCCAGGATGAGATGCGGCGCGGACCCTAGCGGTCGCGCGCGTCGACGTCAGCTTAACGTCTCGTCATGGCGAGGCTAGAAACAAGGCCCGCCCCCCGCCGTTCGCGATTCTCATGCCCCAGACGCCTGTCGACCAGTTGACCGAAGACCAGGCCCGCCAGGAACTGGCGCGTCTGGCCGCCGAACTGGCCCGGCACGACCTGCTGTATCACCAGAACGACGCGCCCGAGATTTCGGACGCCGACTATGACGCCCTGAAGCTGCGCAATGCGGCCGTCGAGGCGCGCTTCCCCGACCTGATCCGCCCCGACAGCCCCAGTCTGAAGGTCGGCGCCGAGGCGTCCAGCCAGTTCGCGCCCGTGCGCCACGGCGTGCCGATGCTCAGTCTGGACAACGCCTTCACCGACCAGGACATCGTCGACTTCGTCGCCCGCATCCGCCGCTTCCTGCGCCTGGACGAGCAGCAACCCCTGGCCTTCGTCGCCGAGCCGAAGATCGACGGCCTGTCCGCCAGCCTGCGCTATGAGAACGGGGTTCTGGTTCGCGGCGCCACGCGCGGCGACGGCCGGACCGGCGAGGACGTGACCGCCAATCTGAAGACCATCGCCGACATCCCCCAGCGCCTGTCCGGCGCGGGCTGGCCCGAGGTGATCGAGGTGCGGGGCGAGGTCTACGCGCCCAACGACGCCTTCGACGCCTTCAACGCCGAGGCCGAGGCGCACGGCCGCCGCACCTACGCCAACCCGCGAAATTTCGCCGCCGGCTCTCTGCGCCAGAAGGATTCGACCATCACGGCGGGCCGCCCCTTGGGCTTCTTCGCCTATGCCTGGGGCGAGGTGTCGGCGGCGTTCGCCGACAGCGAATGGGAGGGGCTGGAGTGGTTGCGCGCCTGGGGCTTTCAGACCCCCGACGTGTGGCGCGCGTCGGGCCAGGGTCAGGACCCCGCCGACCAGTTGATCCGAGCCTATCAGGACCTCCAGGCCCGACGGGCGACGCTGAACTACGATATCGACGGCGTGGTCTATAAGGTCGACCGGCGGGACTGGCAGGACCGCCTGGGCTTCGTCGCCCGCAGCCCGCGCTGGGCCATCGCCCACAAATTCCCGGCCCAGCAGGCCCAGACCCTGCTGGAGGACATCGACATCCAGGTCGGCCGCACCGGCTCGCTGACCCCCGTCGCCCGCCTGCATCCCGTCACGGTCGGCGGCGTGGTGGTGCGCAACGCCACCCTGCACAACGAAGACGAGATCGCCCGCAAGGACGTGCGCATCGGCGACACCGTCATCCTGCAACGCGCCGGCGACGTGATCCCCCAGATTCTGGGCGTGGTGTTGGACAAGCGCCCCGCCGACGCCCGCCCCTATGTCTTTCCGACCCACTGCCCGGTGTGCGGTTCCGAGGCCGTGCGCGAGGGCGGCGAGGTGCGGCGTCGCTGCACCGGCGGCCTGACCTGCGCCGCCCAGAGGCTGGAGCGGCTCAAGCATTTCGTGTCGCGGCGCGCCTTCGACATCGAAGGGTTGGGCGAGCGGCTGATCGAGATGCTGCTGGACGGCGGCCTGGTCTCGCGGCCCGGCGACATCTTCCGCCTGCATCTGGACGAACCCGGCCTGCGCGCCGTGGTTCTGGAACAGCGCAAGGAGCAGGCGCGCCAGCGCGAGCTTCTGACCGGGACCAAGGTCGCCAAATCCATCGCCGACGACAAACGCACCTTCAAGGAGGTCGATGCGCTGCTGGCCAGTATCGAGGCTCGGCGCCGGATCACCCTGGACCGTTTCCTCTTCGGTCTGGGCGTGCGCGACATCGGCGAACAGACCTCCATCGTCCTGGCCCGCGCCTATCGCACCTGGATCGAGCTGGAGGCGGTGGTGGACGCGGCGGGCGAGCATCGGCCCGGCGCCGACTGGGACGCCCTGGCGCGGATCGAGGGGGTCGGCCCGGTCAATCAGTCGCTGATCGTCGCTTTCGGCGCGGCCGGCCAGCTTCAGGACCCCTGGCCCGAAGCCCCCCTGGCCGAGAAGATCGGCCGGGCCGTCGGCAAGCTGCCGACCAAGGTGCGAAAGGTCCTGGCCGATCATTTCGGGTCCTGGAGCGCCTTCGCCGAAACGGCGCGGGCGGCGGCGGATCAGGCGCCCGGCGAGGCCTTCCTGGACCTGTCCGGCGTCAAGGGCGTGGGCGAGGTCGCGGCCCTGGCCCTGATCGACTTCTTCCATGAACCGCGGAACCGCGCGACCGTGTCCGACCTGGCGTCCGAACTGGAGATCCAGGAGGTCGAACGTCCGCGCACCGAAGGCGCCGTGGCCGGAAAGACGGTGGTCTTCACCGGCTCGCTTGAGCGGTTCACCCGCGACGAGGCCAAGGCGCGGGCCGAAAGCCTGGGGGCCAAGGTCTCTGGCTCGGTGTCCAAGAAGACCGACTATCTGGTCGCCGGTCCCGGCGCCGGGTCGAAACTGGCCGACGCCCAGAAACACGGGGTGGAGGTGTTGACCGAGGATCAGTGGCTGGCTCTGATCGCGCAACCATAGAGGGTGCATATGCGAGCAGTCGCGATCGATTTCGAAACGGCGACCGAACAGCGGGCCAGCCCCTGTTCGATCGGCCTGGCCTGGATCGCCGACGGCGCCATCGAAACGGTCGAGCACCATTACATCCGCCCGCCCGGAATGCGGTTCGCCCCCTTCAACATCGCCTTTCACGGCATCGGCCCGGATCAGGTGCGCGACGCCGACGACTTCCCCGCCGTTCTGGCCCGGCTGGCGCCCCGGCTGCATGGACGCACGGTCCTGGCGCACAACGCCTCCTTCGACATCAGCGTCATCCGCAACACCTGCGACCTTTACGGCCTGGCCTATCCCGAGTTCGACTACCTCTGCACGGTGAAGCTGGCCCAGCGAAGCTGGCCGGATCTGGCCTCGCACAAGTTGAACGCGGTCTGCGCCCATCTGGGCGTCGCCTTCAAACATCATGACGCCGGTGAAGACGCCTATGCCTGCGCCACCCTGGCGCTGGAGGCCATGAAGGTCGTCGGCGCCTCCTGTTTCGACAGTCTGTGCGCCCTGACCGACGTCGCCATGGGCCGACTGAGCGCCGACAGCTACCGGCCCTGCTCGGCGCCCAAGCCTAAGGCGTTCCGGCCACGACCGACGCCGCCCCGGCCTGACGTCGTCCTATCGGATCGCTCCGCCGCTTCTCTCGCGGGGCTTAGCTTCGTGTTCACCGGCGCCTTGGAACGTTTCACCCGTAGTGAGGCCAGGTCGCGCATCGAAAGCCTGGGCGGCGAGGTATCCGGGTCGGTGTCTAAGACGACCGACTATGTGGTCGCCGGTCCTGGGGCGGGCGCCCGGTTGGCCGCCGCCCAAAAACATGGGGTGAAGGTGCTGACCGAGGATCAGTGGCTGGCCCTGGTCGGTCAGGGCGTGAACCCAAATCGGGTCTAGACCTTCAAGGCTCCGTCACCCTCGGGCCTGTCTCGAGGGCCTATCCCGGCGTCGTCCTCGAACGCGGATGGTCCTCGCCAATGATCGGAACAGCCCCCCGTCCAGCCTGCGGCCCCCATGGCCCCTCGGGACAAGCCCGAGGGTGACGAGTTTCAGGAGGTCGCACCCTAGGACGCTATCGCACGCTACCCCTGCCGACCCTGCCATAGCCGACGCGCCTGGGTTCGCGCCGGGTCTAGAATTGGACCATGGACGCACCACGCCCCACGCATCACCCTTAGAAATCAACCGGATGGTTCGCACACCAAACGGATCGGCGCCCCCAAACACGGGTTCGATCCCTGTCAGGTCAGGCCGCTTGAGCGTCGATCTGTACTGGTACAGACTCGAGAAATATTGGCCGCACCCTGCCGCGCCCAACCCCTCGGAGCCTCACATGAGCCTGCACGGCGCCTATGATCCCGACAATGTCTTCGCCAAGATCCTGCGCGGCGAGATCCCCAGCGTGACGGTGTGGGAGGATGACCACGTCCTGGCCTTCATGGACGTCTTTCCCCAGTCGGAAGGCCATGTGCTGGTGATCTCGAAAACCTCGACGGCCCGCAACATCCTGGAGATCGAACTCGACGCCCTGACCCGCCTGACCGCCGCCGTCCAGCTCACCGCCCGCGCCGTAGAGAAGGCGCTGAAACCCGACGGCGTCAGCCTGATGCAGTTCAACGGCGACGCCGGGGGCCAGACCGTCTTTCACCTGCATTTCCATATCGTGCCGCGTTGGGCGGATCGGCCGATGAAGGGCCACGGCCACGCCCCCATGGCCGATGCGGAAACCCTGCGCGCCCTGGCCGACCGCATCGCCGCCGCGCTGGAGTGAACGTCGTTCCTTGACCGCGTCATTCACGGGCGTAGCTTCCCGCTTCGCCCATCGGGAGGGGGCGTCTCATGACCATGAAGTTAAACTGGCTCGGCATTGTCGTGGCGACGATCATCGCCTTCTTCATCGGCTTTCTCTGGTACGGCGTACTTTTTGAGGCCCAGTGGGTGACGCTGTCGGGGGTCGCGCCCGAGGCTGGCGGATCGACGACGGCGATGGCTCTGGGTCTGCTCCAGACCTTCATCGTCATGGTCGGCCTGAGCTGGCTGACCGGAAGACTGGGTCAGGGCTGGTTGAACGGCGCGCGCATCGGCCTGATGGCCTGCGTCTTCTTCTCGCTGATGACCCTGGCTTACGGCTACATCTACATGACCACGCCGATGGGCCTGTTGTGGATCGACGTGTCACACCTGCTGGCCGTCTATGTCGTCGGCGGCGCCATCGTCGGGGGACTGAAACTGAAGCCCAAGGCCTGACCGGATCGATGTGAACCTGTCGCGGCGGCGGCGTCTTGCATGGCGCCGCCGTCGCCCGCATAAGAGCCGCCCGGATCGGGCCGGTTTAGCTCAGTTGGTAGAGCGCCAGTTTTGTAAACTGGATGTCGCGGGTTCGATTCCTGCAACCGGCACCATCCCCCTCTGGCCTTCTCCGGCGGGTCTCATGCCGACGACCACGATCAACAAGCTGGGTCACCGGATGGGCGCGCGCGGCGGCCGCACCCGCATGGCCCTGATGAACGCCTGTTCGGCCTTGTTGCGGGAACGCCATTTCGGCGCCGTCCGCACCGTCGACGTAGCCCTGACAGCGGGCGTGTCTCCAGCCAGTTTCTATACCTACTTCAGCGCCGTAGAGGATGTCGTTCTGGCGTTGTGCGAAGCCGCGACCAAGGACTGCAACGCCCTGGCCCGCCATTTCCAGGGGGATCTGGCGGGCGAGCGCGCCCTCGTCGCCGCTCGCGCTTATATCGATGACGCCCTGGCCATGTGGCGCACGCACGGCCATGCCCTGCGCATCGAACATATGTTGGCGGACCAGGGGCACGCCGCCTTCGCCGACAGCCGCATCCGCCGCCTGCGCCGTCTGCACCTGGCGCTGGAGCGCCGCATCGCCGAGGCGCGCGTCGGCGGCCGCCAGCCCGAGGGCCTGGACCCGCGCCTGGCCTCCTATCAGGTGGCGAACATGGTCGAGTCCATGGCCGACGGTTTCGACCTGCTGCTGCGCGCCGACACGGCCGAGGCGATCCTGGACACCACCGCGCATATGGTCGTGCGGCTGACTACGGGGCGTTAAACCGAGATCGGTCGAGTTGGACGACGTCCAACTCGGCTCGGATTTCGAGCCGCAATCATGCGGCGCCCAGCGGACCGAACAGCCAGACCAGCCAGATCCCGACGGCCAGCAGCGACCCGAACGGCAACCGATCATCGCCCCTCACCTTGCGCCGCACGATCAGTCGCGCCGCCACCAGGCTGAAGCCCGCGACACAGGCCCACAGCAGCACGCTGGGCAGGCCCATCCAACCGACCCAGGCCCCCGCCCCCGCGAACAGGAAGGGATCGCCCCCGCCCAGACCGTCGCGCTTCCTCCACGCCCGATAGACCCAGGCGATCCCCCACAGGATGGCGAAACCGGCGACCGCCCCGATCAGGGCGTCGATCGGCCAACCCCGCTGGATCAAGGCCGCCGCCCCGATCCCCGTGGCGATCAATGGAAAGGTCAGTTCGTCCGGCAGCCAGAAATGCTCGGCGTCGATCAGGGCGATCAGCAGCAGTTGCCAACCCAGCAGGGCCGTCGCCGCCATCATCACCCATCCGCCGCCGTTCGCCGCCGCCCAGACGCCGATCGCGCCCGCCGCCAGTTCGATCAGCGGATAGCGCGGCGAGATCGCCGCCCGGCACAGGCCGCACCGCCCCCGCAGCGCCAGCCAACTGACCACCGGAACCAGATGCCAGGGCTTCAAGGTCGCCTTGCAGCTTCGGCAATGCGAGCGTTTGAGGACCACGTCCTCCTCGGCCGGCAGCCGCACGCTGACGGCCGCCAGGAAACTGCCGACGATCAGGCCCAGCAGCCCCAGGATGAAGAGGTTCAGGATCATGCAGGCTTCGACCAGGCGCCTCTGATTATCCTCCGCCCAGGGCCACGGCCACCCGATAGGTGATGAAGGCCGCCAAGTAGGCCAAGCTGAACATATAAACGATCATGATCCACGTCCATTTCAGCGAATTGGTCTCGCGCCGCACCACGCCCAGGGTCGCCACGCACTGGGGGGCGAAGACGTACCAGGCCAGGAAGGCCAGGGCCGTGGCCAGCGACCATTGACCGGCCAGGGTCGTGGCCAGGGCGCCCACGCCCGAGCCTTCGGCGTCGGCGATCGCATAGACCGAGCCCAGGGCAGCCACGGCCACCTCGCGGGCGGCCATGCCGGGGATCAGGGCGATGACCATCTGCCAGTTGAAGCCGATGGGCGCGAAGATCGGCTCCAGCGCATGGCCCAGTATTCCGGCGAACGAATAGTCGATGGCCGGTCCCGTCGCCCCTTCCGGCGGATAGGGGAAGGTCGACATCGCCCAGACGATGACCATCAGCGGCAGGATGATCCGCCCCGCCCGCTCCAGGAAGATCCGCGCCCGTATCCACAGGTTGAACAGCACGCTCTTCAGATGCGGCGCCTTATAGGCCGGCAACTCCATCATGAACGGCTCGACCGCGCCTCGCCAGAAGATGCGGCGGATGACGAAGGACACGACCAGGGCGCTGACGATGCCCGCCGCGTACAGGCCGAACATCACCAGCCCTTGCAGATTGGCGAAGCCCCACACCGTCGTGTTGGGAATGAAGGCGGCGATGATCAGGGTGTAGACGGGAATGCGCGCCGAACAGGTCATCAGGGGCGCGACCATGATGGTGGTCAGGCGGTCGCGCTTGGAATCGATCACCCGCGCCGCCATGACGCCGGGGATGGCGCAGGCGAAACTGGACAACAGGGGAATAAAGGCACGCCCATGCAGACCCGCCCCGCCCATGATCCGGTCCATCAGGAAAGCGGCCCTGGCCATGTAGCCGAAATCCTCCAGCAGGATGATGAAGGCGAACAGGATCAGGATCTGCGGCAGGAAGACCAGCACGCTGCCCACGCCCGCGATCAGGCCGTCGACGATCAGGCTTTGCAACAGGCCGTCAGGCAGGGCCGCGGCCACCCATGCGCCCAGGGCGCCCAGGGCCGCTTCGATGCCGTCCATCAGCGGCGTGGCCCAGGTGAAGACCGCCTGGAACATGACGAACAGCAGGGCCAGCAGGATCAAGAGGCCGCCGACCGGATGCAGCAGCACGGAATCGATCCGGCCGGTCAGGGTGTCGGGCCGTTCCGGCGGCTTGACGCACGCCTTCATGATGCGTTCGGCCTGGTGGTGGGCGGCGCGGATCTCGGCCGCGTCGGGCGCGTGCCAGCTTCCCTCGTCCGTTGCTGCTCCTGAAACGGCCAGGTCTTCCACGGCGGCGATCAGATCCTCGATCCCGCGCTTGCGCGTCGCCACCGTCGGCACGATGCGCACGCCCAGCTCGGCCGACAGCCGCTCCAGGTCGATGCGCAGACCCTGGCGCTGGGCGATGTCGTACATATTCAGGGCTAGGACCATCGGCCGACCCACGGCCTTCAGCTCCAACGCTAGGCGCAGCACCAGCCGCAGATTGGTCGCGTCGGCCACCAGAATCACGGCGTCCGGCGCGGTCTCGCCCGCCAACCGGCCCAGGACGGCGTCGCGGGTCACCTCCTCATCCGGGCTGCGCGCGCGCAGGGAGTAGGTGCCGGGCAGATCGAGCACCGACAGAACGCGCCCCGACGGAGAGCGGATCACGCCCTCCTTTCGCTCGACCGTGACCCCGGCGTAGTTGGCGACCTTCTGATGGGCGCCGGTCAGGGCGTTGAACAGGGCGGTCTTGCCGCTGTTGGGATTGCCGACCAGGGCAACGCGGCGCGTTTCGGTGTTTGGACGAACGGAGGCGTCCATCAGCGCGCCTCCCGCCTCAGGATCAGATTGGCCGCCTCGTGCCGACGCAAGGCCACGCGCATATCGTCGACCCTCATGGCGATCGGATCGCGTCCGAACAGGCCCTCGTGCAGCAGTTCGACCCTCGCCCCTTCGACGAAGCCCAGCTCCAACAGTCGCCGCTCCAGCTCGGTCTCATGCTCGTGATGGTGGCAACGGCCGCCGACCTGGACGATGACGCCGCGGTCGCCGCGCTGGGCCTGGCTGAGGGGGATTTCGTCGGACATGGAACTCTCGAACCGTCGGCGCGCGTCCGCGCCGTTAAGTTGACAGTGATTATCAGGAGCGGATCACCCGCGTCCAGCGCGCGCTAAGGACGCATTGCCGCGCCGACGGATTAGGCTATCAGGAGGCGCGATTTCGGAGGGAAACATGATCCGCCGCCTGGTTCTGACCGCCTCGTTGACCACTTCGATCCTGGCCCTCGCCGCCTGCGGCCAGGGATCGCCGCCCCCGACCTCGGACACAGCGACGACGCCCGCCGCGCCCGCCGCGCCCTCAGCGCCT
>JAFLCT010000044.1 GCA_017302335.1 Caulobacterales bacterium
CGGGCGCGGGGACCGGACGCACGGCGGCGACGGGAGGGGTCGCAGGCGAGCCAGTAACGGACGGCGCGGGATTGGCCGACGCGGGCGCGACAGCCGCCGGAGCCGACGATGGGACGGCCGATGGGGCGGGCTGGCTCAGGGGACGGCTGGTGACCGTGCCGGGCGCGGGCGGGGTCGCCGAGGGCGGCGCGCGGTTCAGTTCGCGGGTCAGGAAGGAACTGTTGGTCCCGCCGCTCTGCCCGGACGATTGAGCGAAGGCGGGTGTGGCGAGCGCCAGGGCGGCGACGAAGACGACGGATTTCATGCGTCGAGCTTCGCCCCGGAAAACGGCCACGGCAAGGCCCCTCGCGTCACGGGGGCGTCAGGCCAGCGGCATCTCGACCCAGAAGGTCGCGCCTTCGCCGACGGTCGAGGTCACGCCGATAGAGCCGCCTTGCAGCTCGGTCAGTCGTTTGGCCAGGGCCAGGCCGATGCCATGCCCTTCGACGGTGGTGCGTTCCAGTCCCAGGCGGTTGAACGGCTCGAAAAGCTGGGCCTGTTTCTCGGCTGACAGGCCAGCGCCGCGGTCGGTGACTTCGATCCGCACCGCATCGGGCGCGCGTCGCGCATACAGCACGACCAGGCCGCCCGCCGCGCCATATTTGACGGCGTTGCTGGCCAGGTTGGAGAGGACCTGGCTCAGGCGCTGGGAATCGGCCAGGGCTATCAGACCGTCGCCCTCGGTCAGGACCTCGATCTTCACGCCTTGCGCCTCGGGACGCAGCGCGGTCTGACGACGCACGTCCTCAAGCAGGCCCGGCACGTCGGTGGGGCGCAGCTCGACCTTCACGGCCCCGGACTCGGCGCGCGCCACGTCCAGAAGATCGTGCGACAGGGCCTCGACCTGACGCGCGGTCTTGACCAGCATCTGCGCCATCTCGGTCTGGGTCGCGGTGACGGGTCCCAGTTGGCCGGTGGCCCACAGTTCGCCGATGCCGATGACCCCGCCGACCGGACTCTTGATCTCATGGGCGACATTCGCCAACAGGCGCGACTTGGCCTCCGAGGCCAGCTCGGCGCGGCGTTGCCCCGCCCGCGCGCGATCGGCCAGCCGGTCCCGTTCATCCAGCAGGGCCGCGACCAGCAGGATCGGCAGATAGCCGAACAGCACCAGCAACTGCGCCAGCAGCGCCGCCTCGCCACGCGGCAAAGAGTCGGCATAGGGTCCATAGCCCGCCATCGCCCCGCCGATCGACAGCACGGCCATGATCACCAAGCCCGCCGTCACGCCCAGGATGCGGAACCGCGCCGCGATCAGCAGCAGCAGGGGCAGCATGACGAATGACATCGGCCGGTCCAGGTGCACGAACACCAGCAGGCAGGAGCCGATCAACAGGGCGAACAGCAGCCCCGCCTCGGCCATGCGCCACGGCTTGCGCAACATGGTCAGATGCCGTCGGGTCAGGGCCAGGCCGAAGCCGCCGACCACCGCCAGACCCAAGGCGTGGCCGAACCACCAGGTCTTGAACGTCAGATACGGGTCCGCTCCCGTCATCGCCTGCAACATCACCGCCGCGAAGGCCGCCGCAGGCAGGGGGGCCACGACCGCCGTGCTCAACAGGAAACGCGCCGCCCCTTCGACGGTCGAAAGGTTCAGGGTCGGAGCGAACCGGCGCGCCAACAGCACCGCGCCCACGATCTCGATCATGTTGGCGACAGTGAACATCAGGCTGATCAGCCGGGTATTGCCCACGAGGAATTGCGCCGCCAGCACGCCGACGGCGATCAATGCGCCGAAGCAAAGGTCATAGGTTGGCCCGCGGCTGTTGCGCAGCCAGACCGCCGTCGCCAGACCGCCCGCGCCCCACAGGGCGGTCACCAGGCCCGCCGAGCGCGCGAACAGGATGCACACCACCATCAGCACCGTGACGCCAACGGCCGTCAGAATGGGGGCCATGGGCTGGGCGAACAGGGCCGCAGCGCCGTCGCGCGGCATTGCGGCGGCGGTAGAGACCGGCTCCGCCTTGGCGGTCAGCGAAAGGTCATCTGCGGAGAGCGCGCGGCTCGTCATACGGGAAATCTCGGTCACACGTGTTTGCGACAGAGAACCACGGGTCTCCTAATATCCCCTGAAGCTGTGGAAATCAGGACTCCAGGGCCGCCAGAATGGCCCGCACGCCTGCCGAAGGTCCTTGTGGATGTCCCCACACGGCGCCGCTGACGGCGACGAAATCGGCGCCCGCCTCGGCCAGGCCCCGCGCATTTTCGGCCGTTACCCCGCCGATGGCGACGCACGGGATCTCCATCGCCGCCTGCCAGGCGACAAGCAGTTCAGGCGCGGCGCGATGCGTCGTCGCCTTGGTCGCCGTCGGGAAGAAGGCGCCGAAGGCGACATAGTCCGCCCCCGCCTCGGCGGCCTCCATCGCCAGGTGATAGCTGTCATGGCAGGTGACGCCGATCATGGCGTCCGGTCCCATCGTCCGCCGCGCCTCGGCCAAGGAGGCGTCGTCCTGCCCCACATGGACGCCGTCGCAGCCCAGCTCGCGCGCCAGGTCCGGCCGATCGTTCAGGATCACCGCCACGCCCCGCGCCTGGGCGATCGGCATCAGTCGCCGCGTCGTCGCCCGGATCGCCTCGTCCGACGCGGGCTTCAGCCGAATCTGCAAGGCCGCCACATCCCCGGCGTCCAGCGCCGCCTCCAGATCGGCGGCGAACCGCTCCAGATCCGCCACCTCGGGCGGGGTGATCAGATACAGTCGGCACGGCGGGCGCGGCGGCGTGGTCGGGGCTTTGGCCATGCCTCGCCGTGCCCCCTTCGTCCGTCCGCGTCAACGGCGCCGCATGAGAACGATTTGCAGTCGCCGTACAATCTGCTATAGCGAACCATTATCAACGGCAGCCTGAGTTCGCCGCCCGTGTACGTCTGCAACTGCAACGGCCTTCGCCAGCGTGATGTCGCCAGAGCCATCGAGGCGGGCGCGGCGCGGCCGCGCGACGTGTTCGACCGGCACCAGTGCGCGCCCCAGTGCGCCAAATGCGTCTGCGAAATGCGTCAGATGATCCAGGACAGCCGCGACGCCTTCGCCCTGGCCGCGGAATAGTCACTGACGACAATAATCACTCGCATTTTCAATGCGGTGAAAAGCGCTCGCAAGTGAACACAGGCCCGCGCTCGCGTGTTATCTCCATTGCGCGCCCGACGAATCCGCGGCGCTGGAGGACGAGACATGAAGGGCGATCCCGCAATCATCCGCACCCTGAACGCGGTGCTGACCAATGAGTTGACGGCGGTCAATCAGTACTTTCTGCACGCTCGGATGTTCGAGAGCTGGGGGCTGAAGCACCTCGGCCAGGTCATCTATGACGAATCGATCGGCGAGATGCGGCACGCCGACAAGCTGATCAAACGCGTCCTCTTCCTGGACGGCCTGCCCAATATGCAGGACCTGCACAAGCTGAAGATCGGCGAGAACGCGGTCGAATGCCTGGGCGCCGATCTGCAACTGGAACTCGGCGGGCGTGACACGCTGATCGCCGGGATCGCCCAGTGCGAGGCGGGCAAGGACTTCATCAGCCGCCAGATCCTGACCGAAATCCTGGCCGACACCGAGGAGCACATCGACTTCCTGGAAGCCCAGTTCAAACTGATCGAGCAACTGGGCGAGCAGAACTATCTGCAATCGGCCATGACCGAGATCGCCCCCGACCGAAGCGCCACGGGGAACTGACGCAAGGCGACGCCGATCCGAACGCCAGGGCCGCGCGGGTCGTAACGACGCCCGAGGGCCGCCTTGCTCTCGCGCCCGGCTTCCTCTAGGGAGAGCGCCCAATTTCGCGCGCCCGTGAGCGCGCTCAGCCCCTCTGTGATCCCATGGCGAAAATCAACGGCAACACCATCAAGCCGGGCATGGTCCTGCAAGTGAACGGCGGCCTGTGGGTCGTGACCAAGGCTAGCCACGTCAAGCCGGGCAAGGGCGGAGCCTTCGCCAACGTCGAGGCCAAGAACCTGGAGACCGGCAACAAGCTGAACGAGCGCTTCCGTTCGGAAGACAAGGTCGAGCGCGTCACCTTGGAGCAGCGCGACTACTCCTATCTGTTCGACAACGGCGACTCGCTGGTCTTCATGAACGACGAGAACTACGAGCAGATCGAATTGCAGAAGGAATGGGTCGGCGAAGAACGCATCCCCTATCTGCAAGAGGGCATGAAGGTGGTCATCGAGTCCCACGAGGACCGCCCGATCGGCCTGGAGCTGCCGGAACAGGTCGTTCTGGAAGTCGCCGAGACCGAGCCGACCGTGAAGGGCCAGACCGCCTCGTCGTCCTATAAGCCCGCCGTCGCCTCGAACGGCGTGCGCATCATGATCCCGCCCTATATGTCGGCCGGTGAACGCATCGTGGTCGACACCACCACCGGCGAATACGTCCGCCGCGCTGACTAAAGGGCTTAGTGAGTAGGGATTAGGGCTTAGGGAGCATCATCGCCTAAGCCCTAAGCCCTAAGCCCTAAGACCTACCCCCTCGAACTTCTCCGCCTGTCCGGGCATTCCGCCTTGAAGGACAGCCGGACCAGGAGATTCCCATGGCCCTCGCCTCCGCCCTGCTGCAAGTGATGATGGACGCGGTCCGCAAGACCGCTCGGCCGATGTTGCGCGACTTCGGCGAGGTCTCGAACCTCCAGACATCGAAGAAGGGTCCCGGCGACTTCGTCACCGCCGCCGACATCAAGGCCGAGGAGACCCTGTTCGAACTGCTGTCCAAGGCCCGCCCCGGTTACGGCTTCCTGGGCGAGGAGCGCGGCCTGGTCGAGGGCACCGACAAGACCCACACCTGGATCGTCGATCCGATCGACGGCACCACCAACTTCATCCACGCCATGCCCCATTTCGCCATCACCGTGGGGCTGGAGCGTCGCGCGCCCGACGGCTCGACCGAGATCGTGGCCGCCGTCACCTACAATCCGGTCATGAACGAGATGTTCTGGGCCGAAAAGGGCAAGGGCTGCTATCTGAACGATGCGCGCATCCGCGTCGCGGGCCGCAAGGTCCTGTCGGACTGCCTGATCGCCACCGGCCTGCCCTTCATCGGCAAGACCGGCCACGCCCAGGCCATCAAGGACATCCACGCCGTCGGACAGCGTGTGGCGGGCATCCGCCGCCTGGGTTCGGCCGCCCTGGACTTCGCCTGGGTCGCCTGCGGCCGCTATGACGCCTTCTGGGAACGCAACCTCCAGCCCTGGGACGTGGCGGCGGGCCTGCTGTTCGTGCACGAGGCGGGCGGCCTGGTCACCACCATCGACGCCGACGGCGATCCGGCCAAGGGCCAACAGATCGTGGCCGCCAACCCGGACGTGCACAAGGCGCTGCGGACGATCTTGCAGGGGACCTGACTTTCGTCATCCTCCGGCAAGCCGCGTAGCGGCGCAGACCGGGGGACCCAGCGGCGCCGAAGCCTAGCGAAGGCGACGTCAGCCGAGGCCTGTGTGCGCGACAAGGTCGCGCTCTCGCGCGCCGCTGGATCCCCCGGTCTCGCTACGCTCGCCAGAGGATGACGAAAGGAATGAAGCTGAAGCCGACGATCAAAAGGCCTTCGTCTCGCCGCCCTTGAACTGCAACTGCGCCAGGTGGGCGTAGAGTCCGCCCTTGGCCGTCAGTTCGGCGTGGGTCCCCTCCTCCACCACCCGGCCTTCGTCCATGACCACGATGCGATCGGCGTTCAGCACGGTCGCCAGTCGGTGGGCGATGACCAGGGTGGTGCGCTGGGCCATGGCCTGATCCAGCGCCGTCTGAACCAGGCGTTCGTTCTCGGCGTCCAGCGCCGAGGTGGCTTCGTCCAGCAACAGGATCGGCGATTGGCGCACCAGGGCGCGGGCGATGGCCAGGCGCTGGCGCTGACCGCCCGACAGGCTCTTGCCGCGCTCGCCCAACGGCGTGTCGAATCCTTCGGGCAGGGCCTCGATGAAGCTCAGCGCCTGGGCCTCTTCAGCCACTTCGCGCGCTTCGTCCAGGGTCGCGGCCTCGCGACCGAAACGGATGTTCTCCAGCGCCGAGCCTGAGAACAGCGGCGCTTCCTGCGACACCCAGGCGAACCGGTCCCGCACGGCCACGGGATCGGCCCGGCGCACGTCCACCCCGTCCACGCTGACCACGCCGGACTGCGGATCGTAGAAGCGCAGCAACAGGCGGAACACCGTCGACTTACCCGCCCCAGACGGCCCGACCAGGGCCACCGTCTCGCCCGGCCGCACGGTCAGGCTGAAGCCCTTCAGAGCGGGCAGGTCCGGCCGTCCCGGATAGGCGAAATGCACGCCCGACATCGACACCTCGCCCAACGGAGGTTCAGGCAGGGCGACGGGCGCGGGCGGCGCGGCGATCGACGGCTGGGCGCGCATCAGTTCGTCTATGCGCTCCATGGCCCCGGCGGCCTTCTGCACATCGCCCCAGCTCTCGCCCAGGGCGCCCACGGCCCCGGCGGTGAACACCGACAACAGCACGAACTGCAACAGCGATCCGGGCGACATCCGTCCGGCGATCACGTCCTGCGCGCCCAGCCACAGCACCAGGGTCACCCCGCCGAACATCACGGTGATGATCATGGCCGTCATCAAGGCCCGCGCCCGCATCCGGGTCAGGGAGACGCCGAACGCCTCTTCCACCGCCTGGCCGAAACGGGCGTCGGCCGCCGCCTCGCGACCAAAGGCCTGGACCGTCTCGATGGCGTCGACGCTCTCTCCGGCGAAGCCCACGGCCCCGGCGAATCGATCCTGGCTCTCCACGGTCAGTTTCCTGACCCGCCGCCCGAACAGGAACAACGGTCCCAACAGCAGCGGCACGGCCAGCAGAACCAGGCCCGTCAGCTTGGGGCTGACGATGAACAACAGGATCGTACCGCCGATCAACGTCAGGAAATTCCGCAGCGCGAACGACACCGAGGTCGTCAGCAACGTATCCACCAACTGAATGTCCGTGGTCAGGCGCGACAGCACCTCGCCCGTCCTCATGCTGGTGAAAAAGGCGGGGTCCAGGGTGATCACCCGCCGGAACAGATCCTTGCGAACGTCGGCGATGACCCGCTCGCCGGTCTTGGTGACGTAGAAATAGCGAACCGCCGTCGCCAGCCCCAGGAAGGCGGCGTTCACCCCCAGCAGGATGAACCAGCGGTCGATGTGGGCGCCGCCGTTTTCGAACCCCTGGTCGATGGCCCCGCGCGCCGTCGCCGTCAGGGCCAGCGAAGCGGCCGTGGACAGGATCAACCAGACCCCCGCGATGGCCGCATCGACCTTGTGCCGCATCAGATAGGGCCACAGACGACCCAAGGGGCGGATATCCCGGCGCTTCTCACGGCGTTCGCCGGCCTCGTCCATCTGGTCGGCCAACAGGGCGCCGACGCCGGGGCGGCCACGGGCTTCGGCGGAATCGGAAGGCGGGCGGACATCGGTCATGATCCGCGCCTCTTGCCCCGGAACGCCCCCCGGTGTAAACGCCGCCGCTCGCCCGCCGGACTCCAGGCGGGTTTTCTCATTTTCGCGCAGGGACGGTCGGCATCGTCATCGCGCAGAGACCGGACGAAGCCATGAAAGCGGACACGCACCCCGACTACCACTTCATCACCGTGACGATGACGGACGGCACGACCTATCAGACCCGTTCGACCTACGGGAAAGAAGGCGACACGCTGAACCTGGACATCGATCCGACCACGCACCCGGCCTGGACCGGCGGCAACCAGCATCTGCTGGACCGCGGCGGCCGCGTGTCGCGCTTCAACAACAAGTTCGCCGGCTTCATCAAGAAGTAAGCCGCGAGGAATCGGTTCGGTCTCACTGGCCGGGTTCAGATTTCACGCACAAGGATGTGAGCGCGGCGGAAACGCCGCACCCGCCCGTCGAAAAGCGTCGCACCTCGCGTGCGGCGCTTTTTGTTTTGCCGGAACGTCGATAATGTCTGCGCTGTTCGGTCTCGAAACGCGGGCGTTGGGTCCGTTGTCAGGCGAGGCGAAAGCGGATTGACGATGAATCGACGGGAATTGGGTCTTGGCGTCGCGGCCGCGACGATGAGCCTGGCGGGCCAGGCGTCCGCCCAGGCGCGGGACCTCGCCGCCGTCGCCTTCTACGACAACTTCAACGATCAATTGGCGCGCCTGCCCGAAGCCCTTCAGGGCGACGTGCGCGCCTTTTACGAGATGAACGGCTGGCGGCCGGTCTGGACCACGGATCGAATGCGGGCCTTGAGCGAGGTCGCGGCCAGAACCGATCGACACGGCCTGGCCCAGAGCGACTTCTTCGATTTCGTCGGCCTGGCCGCCGATCCGGCGTCCAGCGAGATGCGCACCACGGCGGCGGCCCTGGGCTACGCCCGCGTCCTGTCCGAGGGTCGTGTTCGGCCCGAAACGGTCGAAGACCTGTGGGAGATGCAGAAGAACCGCGTCGATCTGCCGCTCGGCCTGAACGACGCCCTGTCCCAGAACCGCCTGTTGCCGTGGTTCGAAAGCCTGGCCCCCACCGACATCGGTTACGCCAACCTGTCGGCCGGCTACATCCGCTATCGCAAGCTGATCCGTGACGGCGGCTGGCCCGCCTTCACCGTCGGCGCGGTGATCGAGCCGGGCGCCAGCGACACCCGCATCCCCGTGCTGATTCAGCGTCTGGTGGCCGAAGGCGATCTGTCGGCCGCCGACGGCGCGCGCCTGACCGCCGAGGGCCTGGTCTACGGCTCCGCGCTTCAGACGGCGGTGCGCGGTTTCCAGGCCCGCCACGGCCTGGTCGCGGACGCCCGCATCGGCACCGGCACCCAACGCTCCCTCTCGGCCTCGGCCGAGGACCGCGCCCGCCAGATCGCCTTGAACCTGGAGCGTCGTCGCTGGCTGAAGCGCGAGCTTCAGCCCGAGCGGATCGAGGTCAACACCGCCGCGGCCATCATGGTCTATTGGAAAGACGGTCGGCCGGTCCATTCCAACCGCGTCGTCGTCGGCACGCCCGAGAACCAGACCCCCAGCCTGGAAAAGCCCTTCGCCTCGGTCGTGGCCAATCCGCCGTGGTACGTTCCGGCCGGCATCGCCCGCAACGAGATCCTGCCGCGCGGTCCCGGCTATCTGGCGGCCAACAATATGTATGTGACCAACGGCCAGGTAGTGCAGCGGGCGGGTCCGACGGCCGCCTTGGGCTATGTGAAGTTCGAGCTGCGCGACAGCTACGCCATCTTCCTGCACGACACCCCGTCCAAGGCCGCCTTCAACAACGCCTATCGCCACCGCAGTCACGGCTGCGTGCGGGTGCAGGGGGCCATCGACTTCGCCCGCCTGTTGCTGTCGCCCGATCCCGAGTTGTTGAACCGCTTCGACACCGCTCTGGACGCCAAGACCACGACCCGCATCCAGACCGGCCGCGAGATCGGCGTGCGCCTGTTGTACTGGACCGCCTTCGTCGACGGCCAGGGCCGCGTCGCCTTCCGCGAAGACGTCTATCGCCGCGACGAAAAGCTGGCCCAGGCGCTCGGCATCGCCGTCAGCCTGCCGCGCCCGGTCGATGACGGCCGCGCCGACCGCAACGACGTCGGGCCGTAACCCTTACACACACCGTCACCCTCGGGCTTGACCCGAGGGCCAGACGTTCTGCCGCTCCGTTGATATGTATTTTGCGCTGAGCGCGGTGCAGCCTTTGATCCTCGGATCAAGTCCGAGGATGACGGCGGAAACCGCCGTCAGTTCCCGAACGCCGCCGTCAGCCGGTCCAGGTGGCTCTGCACCGGATTGACCGGCGCCGCGTCCACCGCGTCCAGATACATACGCCGGTCCAGGTGCAGCAC
Source organism: Caulobacterales bacterium (assembly GCA_017302335.1). Lineage (GTDB taxonomy): Bacteria > Pseudomonadota > Alphaproteobacteria > Caulobacterales > Caulobacteraceae > Brevundimonas. Next base: position 9,782 of record JAFLCT010000044.1, read on the forward strand.
CCGGTCATGCAGGGTGTCGGCCCGCACCAGATACTCGACCAGGGCGATGGGCAGGTCGGCGTGGGTCGGTTGGGTCTCGATCTTGCGGTCGCCCAGGCGATAGCGCGGCTCGGCCGCCGCCGCCGGGGTCATGTCCCCTTCCCGCACGGCGCGTTGGACCAGCAGCCACGAGGCGATCTGCATCAACCGGGTGGTCAGTTTCATGCTCTCGGCCGCATAGGCCAGCGACGCGGCGCGCGACAACAGCCGGGATTCCCGACGCCCGTCCCCGTCCAGATAGGCCGCAGTCTCCTCCACCAGGGCCATGCCCTCGGCGAAGGTGCGGTCGAACAGTTCGGATTTTGAGAAGTCGCGGACCACCGTCTCTCGGTCGCGGCCGGCCGCCAGTACGGCTTGGGCGGCGACATCGGCGGCGTCGGAAGTGTACTCAGTCATACGCATGGGATCCGAACAAATCCGTGTCACTGTCGGGCCGTCGCGGCGCCGCGACGACCGGGTCTGCAACCCCCGTGCCAGCCTGGCCTGACCCGTTCTGGATCATGAGCCGAGATTGAACAGGGCGTCGGCGGCGCTGATCTTGGCCTTCTTGGCGTCCAGCGCGGCGCGGATACGGGCGATCTCGGCTTCCAGCAGCGCGATCCGCTCGTGCAGCTCCTCGCCGGAATAGAGTTCCAGGTCCTCGCGCGCCAGGGCGGCCAGCGCGGCGTCCCGCTGCGGCCGCGGCTCCAGATCGTCGAACGTCATCACCGCCTCCCTTGGCCTTCCACGGCGTGAGCCTCTATCTGAACGCCCGCAGACGGACGATTGCAAGGGAAAGCCGCCAGACATGAACGTCATCGAGATCGCGGGCGGTCGCGGCCCGGCCGAGGCCCTGGTCCTGGCCGAACGGCCCGATCCGACGCCGGGACCGGGCCAGGTCCGCATCCGTGTCGCCGCCGCGGGCGTCAACCGGCCCGACCTGTTGCAGCGTCAGGGCCTGTATCCGCCGCCGCCCGGCGCCCCCGACACCCTGGGCCTGGAGGCGGCCGGAACGATCGACGCGCTCGGGTCCGGCGTCGATCGCTGGACCGTCGGCGACCGGGTCTGCGCCCTCCTGGGCGGCGGCGGCTATGCTGACCGTGTGGTGGCGGACGCCCGGCACGTCTTGCCCATCCCCGACGGCCTGGACTTCGTTCAGGCCGCCGCCCTGCCCGAAACGGTCTTCACCGTCTTCGCCAATGTCTTCGAGGCCGGAGGGCTGAAGACCGGCGAGACCCTGCTGATCCACGGCGCCACCAGCGGCATCGGCGTGACCGCCATCCAGATGGCCAAGGCGGCGGGCGCCCGCGTCATCGCCACCTCGCGCGGCGCCGAAAAGGCCCGGGCCGCGCGTGATCTGGGCGCCGACCTCAGCCTGGACGCCTCCGTCGATGACATGGCCGCCGCCATCTCGGCCTTCGGCGGCGTCGACGTGGTGCTGGACATGGTGGGCGCCGACTACGCCGCCCTGAACCAGGGCGCGCTCAACCCCGGCGGGCGCTGGGTGGTCATCGCGACCCTGACCGGCGCCGTGGCCCAGGTGGATCTGATGCGGCTGATGCTGAAACGGATCGTCCTGACCGGTTCGACCCTTCGGGCGCGTCCGGCCGACGAAAAGGCGCGGCTGGCCCGCGCGGTGGAACAGGCCGTCTGGCCCTGGGTCGGCGCCGGTCATGTGCGGCCGCCGGTCGAGGCGGTCTTTTCCCTGGCCCAGGCGGCCCAGGCGCACCAGCGGCTGGAAGCCGGCGGCCATGTCGGCAAGATCGTCCTGACAGTCTAAGGGCCGGTCCTTTCGAACCGGCCCCAGACGTTCGACCTGATCGGTCAGATCACCAGCGGCCGCCGCCGCGCACCGGGCGCATGGACGAGATGCGGTCGTTCATGCCCCAGTTGTCGAGGTTGCGCACATTGCCCTCGAACACCTGGCAATAGCCGCGGAAGTTGGCGTCCGTGCAGGCTTCCCAGCGGCCGCGAACCTCCATCGAGCTGATGGCGTCGTTCAGACCTTCGTATTGCAGGTTGGCGACTTCGCCGCGCAGGGTGGTCGAGGCGCCGCGATAGTTGTTGTCGCGATAGACGGTCACCGAGTCGCGGCCGCCGCCATTGCCCCAGCCGCCGCCGTTGCCCCAGCCGCCGTTGCCGCCGTTGCCCCAACCGCCGCCATTGTTGCCGCCGTTGCCCCAACCGCCGCCGTTGCCGCCATTGCCCCAGCCGCCGCCGTTGTTGCCGCCGTTGCCCCAGCCGCCGCCATTGCCGCGATCCTCATAGGCGCCGCGCACATTGCCGCAGACCAACAAGCCGTTGATGTTGGCGATGTCGAAATCCGAGCAACGGTTTAGTTCGATCGAGGTGCCGCGCACGCGGCCCCGCTCGTCGCGACAATCGGCGTAGAGTCGACCCTGGTTGGTATAGGCCCCCGAACAGCTCTGGGCGAAACTGCCGCGCGGCGCGATCCGTTCGGGTCCGCTTTGCGACGGCGCGCGATCCTGCGCGGGCGACATCATCATCGTGGCCGCGGCTGCGGCGGTGGCGAGCAACATCATGGATGCCTCCATCAAGGGTTCCTGGCGCATCGATGCGCCGATGCGGACCACAATTCATCATGTCACATGAACCTGAGCTGTACGCGATTGTCGTCTGACGTTTCCTTTTCAAACGAATGGGCCTATATCCGGTGTCATCTCCGCGCCCGGTCGAAAGGCCGGGCGCCGTCGTATCCAACGCCCGGTTTTTCGGGCCTTTTCGCCGGGACCTTCGCCCCATGACCGACATCCTGATGCCCAAGGCCACCGCGGTCTGGCTGGTCGACAACACCTCGCTGACCTTCGAGCAGATCGCCGATTTCTGCGGCCTGCATCCGCTGGAAGTGCGCGGCATCGCCGACGGCGACGTGGCCCGCGACATCCGCGGCGCCGACCCCATCGTCAACGGCCAACTGACCCGCGAAGAGCTGGACAAGGCCCACGCCGATTCCAACTACCGCATGAAGGCCGTGGTCAGCCGCCACGCCGAACTGCTGAAGCCGACCAAGACCGGCCCGAAATACACGCCGGTGTCGCGCCGTCAGGATCGTCCCGACGCCATCGCCTGGTTCGTGCGCCATCACCCCGAGGTGACCGACGCCCAGATCGCCAAACTGCTGGGCACCACCAAGTCGACCATCGAGAGCGTGCGCGGCCGCACCCACTGGAACAGCGCCAACATCAAACCGGTCGATCCGGTGACCCTGGGTCTGGTCGGCCAGTTGCAACTGGACGAGGTGGTCAAGAAGGCGGCCGACAAGAAGGCCAAGGACGACGCCAAGCGCGGCGGCCCGACCCTGGACGCCGAACCCGAAGCCCCGGCCGAGGAACCCGTCGTCGAAGCCGACGAACCCGACGCCTACGCCGGCTCCCACACCGCGGAATCGGTGTTCGGCAGCCGGGACTGACGCACAAAATCCTCTCTCCCCAAGTCGTGGGGGAAGAACAGAAAACGGCCCCAGGATCGCTCCTGGGGCCGTTCGTCATTTCAGACCGTTGCGCGACGTCTAGCCGGTGCGGGTCTCCAGGCTGGATATCTCTTCCTTCAGCCTGAGCTTGCGCTGTTTCAACGACCTTAGCTGCAACGAGTCCACGGACGGATGGATCATCTCCTGGCGGATGGTCTCATCCAACTGACGGTGACGATTTCCCAGTTCGCGGATACGAGCATCAAGGGACATGGCTTGCGCCTCCATGGCTAAGGGACCACACAGTGAGCGCCCGGATCGGGTCTCTGTGTAATCACAAATCGGTGACGCGGAGATCGACCCGGACCCGATGAATATGAACCTGAAATAGGCCGATCGTGTGAACGGAGCCGTATCGAACCCGCCCCGTCGCCTGGTGGTCGGAATTTCCGGTGCGTCCGGCGTGATCTATGGCGTCAGAATGCTGGACGCCCTGCGCGATCTGGGCGTCGAAAGCCACCTGATCGTCAGCCGTGCGGCCCTTTTGACCCTGTCCCAGGAAACCGATCTGACGCCCGACGACCTGTCGGCCCGCGCCGATGTGACGCATCGTCTGGCCGATGTCGGAGCGTCCATCGCCTCCGGCTCGTTCAAGACCATGGGCATGGTCGTCGCCCCCTGTTCGGTTCGCACCATGGGCGAGATCGCCACCGGCGTGACCTCGTCGCTTCTGACCCGCGCCGCCGACGTGGCGCTGAAGGAGCGCCGCCGCCTGGTGCTGATGGTGCGCGAGACGCCGTTCCACCTGGGCCATTTGCGAACCATGACGGCCCTGACCGAGATGGGCGCCGTCATCGCCCCGCCCCTGCCCGCCCACTACGCCCGGCCGCGATCCATAGAGGACATGGTCGATCAGTCGGTCGGCCGCGCGCTGGATCTGTTCGACCTGGACTGGACCCCGGTGAAACGCTGGACCGGCCTGAAGGGCGGCGAAACCGCATGAGTCTGTGGGATTGGGCGGTCGCGGCCTACGCCAGGCCCGGCGTTTCCGAAGCTTGTCTGGAGTTGCAGGACGTCGGCGGCCAGAACGTCTGTCTGCTGCTGTGGGCCGCCTGGGCGGTCCAGACCGGTCAGGCGCTGGACGGCGACGCCCGCGCCGACGCCTGCGACATCGCCCGCGCCTGGGAAGACGCCGCTGTGGCCCCTCTGCGGGCCGTCCGACGTCGCCTGAAAGGCCGCATCCTCGACATGGACGACGCCGCCCGTCAGGCCGTGCGCGATCAGGTCAAGGCGGTGGAGCTGTCGGCCGAGCGTCATCTGTTGGCCGCGCTGGAAACCGCATCCCGTCCCGCCGATCGTTCGCCCACGTCCCTGAGCGACGCCCTGGCCGCCGTCTGCCGTGACTGGTCGGGAACCGCGCCGCGTGCTCTGTTGACCACGCTCATCGACCGGCTTTCCGCCTGAAATCGCCTTGGATATAAGCCCGCCATGAACGACGACGGTCCCGAACTGAGCGAAGAAGAGCTGGCGTTGCACGCCCGCCTCAAGGCCCTGCGTCAGGAGCACACCGACCTGGACGCCTCGATCGAGGCCCTGGGCCATATGCCCATCCCGGATCAGTTGATGATCGCCCGCCTGAAGCGCAAGAAACTGACCCTGCGCGACGAGATCGTGAAGATCGAGGCCCGCATCCTGCCGGACATCATCGCCTAGGGCGCCGCCCATCCGCTCATCCCGGCGAAAGACAAGCGCTAGCGCCCTTTCTTCCTGACCCACATGGCCGCATCGGCCTCGGCCAGCCAGGTCTCGGCGTCCGGTTGATCGACATAGGCCCGCACCCCGAACGAGCCGCCCAGTTCGGCCCGCTCGCCCTGCCATTCGAAGCCGTCGGTCTCCAGCGCCCTGGCCAGACGCAACGCCTTGTCGCGGCCCTCGTCCAGCCCGGCGTTCAGCATCAACAGACAGAATTCGTCGCCGCCCAGCCGCCCGACCGCATCCGACTCGCGCAGATTGGCCAGCATCAGCTCGGCCACCCGCACCAGGGCGGCGTCGCCCGCCGCGTGACCCAGGCGGTCGTTGACCCCCTTGAACCCGTCCAGGTCCAGATACAGCAGCACCGCGGGCGCGCCATAGCGTTGACAATAGGCCATGGTCCGGTTGACCGCCGCGACGAAGCCCCGCCGGTTCAGGGCCGGGGTCAGGACATCGTGGTCCGCCGCCGCCTCGGCCGCCTCGGCCCGCGCACGCAAAGCCTCGACCTCGGCGCGCAGGCGCTCGATCTCGGCGTGGGGGTCCGCGTCGGTCACGAAAGAGGCTCCGGCAGCGCGACTCAGCAATGACCGCGCACCTCCAATGCTAGCGCCCTCGGTTGCGGGCGCAACGCGCGTGCTGTAACCGGCCGTCTTCCGCAAGCGGGGATTCCCGATATGGCCGAGACGACGCCTCCCGTCGCCATCATCATGGGCAGCCGATCCGACTGGCCGACCATGAAACACGCCGCCGACGCGCTGGACCGGCTGGGCGTGGTCTGGGACGCCAAGGTGGTCAGCGCCCACCGCACCCCCAAACGCCTGTGGGACTTCGCCTCTGGCGCACGCGCGGCGGGCTATAAGGTCATCATCGCCGGGGCGGGCGGCGCGGCCCACCTGCCCGGCATGGCCGCCTCCATGACCGAACTGCCGGTGCTGGGCGTGCCGGTGCAGTCCAAGGCGCTCAGCGGTCTCGATTCCCTGCTCTCCATCGTTCAGATGCCCGGCGGCGTTCCCGTCGCCACCCTGGCCGTCGGCGAGGCGGGGGCCAAGAACGCGGGCATACTGGCCGCCCAGATCCTGGCCCTTGCCGACCCCGTGCTGATGGGCCGGCTGGAAGCCTTCCGCGCCGCCCAGACCGAGGCCGTCCACGAAACCGTCGAGGACTGATGCCCGACCTGCCCCTGCCTCCCGGTTCGACCATCGGCGTCATCGGCGGCGGCCAGTTGGGGCGGATGCTGTCCCAGGCCGCCTCGCGGCTGGGCTTCGACGTCGTCATCCTGGACCCGGAAGAGAATTCGCCCGCCGGTCGCGTGTCGCGCGGCCAGATCGTGGCCGCCTATGACGATCCCACGGCCCTGACCGTAATGGGTCGGGTCTGCCAGGTCGTGACCTTCGAGTTCGAGAACGTGCCCGCCGCCTCGATGGAGACCCTGGCCGAGGGCGGCGCCCTGGTCGCACCCGGTCCCACCGCCCTGAAGGTCGCCCAGGACCGGGTCGAGGAGAAGGTCTTCCTCAACACCGTCGGCGCCCCGACCGTGGACTTTCACCCGGTCGACGGCCTGGACGATCTGCTGGAGGGGCTGGAGCGCCTGGGGACCCCCGCCCTGCTGAAGACCCGCCGCGAAGGCTATGACGGCAAGGGCCAGGTCTGGATCAAGTCGCCCAAGGCCGCCGCCGACGCCTGGGCCGCCGTCGGTCAGCGCCCGTCGATCCTGGAGGCCAAGGCCCCCTTCGTGCGCGAGTTGTCGGTCATCGCCGCGCGCGGCTGGAACGGCGAGACCGCCGTCTATCCGCTGGGCGAGAACATCCACTCCGGCGGCGTGCTCAAGACCACCCTGGCCCCGGCCGACGTCGGCGCCAAGACCGATCGGCGCGCCCGCGCCATCGCCAAGGCCGTCTTGGAGGGTCTCGACTATGTCGGCGTGATCGGCGTCGAACTGTTCGACGTGCCTGGTCCGAGCGGCGACCGCGTCCTTCTGGTCAACGAGATCGCGCCGCGCGTGCACAACACCGGCCACTGGACCCAGGACGGCTGTCTCTGCGACCAGTTCGAACAACATATCCGCGCCATCGTCGGCTGGCCGCTGGGTCTGACCAAGGCCCACGCCCGCGTCGAGATGACGAACCTGCTGGGCGACGAGATCGACCAGTGGCCCAAACTGGCCGCCAGGCCCGACGTCCGCCTGCACCTCTACGGCAAGACCGAGGCCCGCCCTGGCCGCAAGATGGCCCATGTGAACCGGGTCAGGCCGCTGTGATCCCGAGGGGGCGGTTCATTACCCTTCCGTAAGTTGGCGTGCGAATCGCCCCGTGCCAGTTTCGTCGCAACGTGGGGGAGATCACATGAGCCACGACGCCCCGGCCGTCGCGCCGAAACAACCGCCTGTCCGCATCGCCGCCCTGGCCTATCTGGGAACCATCGCCTTCGGTCTGTTCGCCGAGGTCGGGACCCGCAGCGGCCTGGACCGGTCTGATCCCCAGGCCCTGGCCGCCACCCTGCGCGCGGGCGAGGACCTGTTTCGCCTCGGCGTCGTGTCCGACCTGGCCATGTTGGTCTGTTATCTGGTGGTGACCGCCATCTTCTACGCCGCTTTCCGCCCCTACAGCCGCACCCTGTCGGCCGCGGCGGCGGTGTTCAGCCTGACGGGCATCGCCGTCCTGGCCATGGGGCTGGTCAATCTGATGGCGCCGCTGATGATCTTGAACCCGACGACCGGCATGACGGACCAGGCCGACCTGGCCGCAGTCTTCCTGATGCTGCACGGGCGCGGCTATACGATCAGCCTGGCCTTCTTCGGCGTCTATTGCCTGATGATCGGCTGGCTGTCGGCGCGTTCGCGGCTGATCCCGGCCTGGGTGGGTCTGCTGATGGCCTTCGCCGGCGCCTGCTATCTGCTGAACAGCCTCAGGGTGGTTCTGGACCTGCCCCTGCCGGGCGGTCTGGCCGACTATCTTCTGCTGCCCGGTCTGGTCGGCGAGGGGGCGATCAGCCTGTGGCTGCTGGCGCGCGGCCTGAACGCCCAGGCCTGGGCGCGGCTGAACGCCCGCGACTGATCGTCAGGCGATCGAAGTCCCCGTCTTCTCCCGATGCGGACACCCCGGCCAGCAGCACGGCCGACGCTTGCCTTCGCTCAAACTCTCGACGCCCCAGTGGATGCGTTTCTCGCGCGTCTTCTCCGTCTTCGGAGACGTGACCCAGCAGATCCATTCGTTGCGGGCCAGGGGCGTGATGTCGTTCCAGGTTTTTCGGGCGGCGGCCGTGGCGACCAGGGCCGCGTTGAAGTCGTCCGGCATCTCATGGACGACGCCGCTGGCCAGGCGATCATCGCCCCCGCTCATCCCGCCTTCGCGCCATAGCGCATCCGGCTGAGCGTCTCGGTCATCTTGCGCAGCGGGGCGTCGAAATCCTTGCCGGCCTTCCACTTCTCGAAGGCCATGACGTTCTCGATCCGGCGGGCCACGAAATCCTCGGCCGCCGCGCGGCCGTCGAACAGCCGCATCGTCATGGCCGGGACCAGAATGCCCGACAGGATCGCCCGTTTGGAATAGTGGTTCCAGTCCGTCGCCGAATCCCCCGCCCAGCGCCACAGCCGGTCCGCCGTGGCCCAGGTCAGACCCGCGACCAGATCGGCGTTGATCGGCAGGGCCAGAAAGCCCGCCGCCCGCTTTTCGGCCGCCGCGTCCGCCATCCCCGCCTCCAGCCGCGCCGAGACGGCCTGGGCGATGCGCTCGCGAATCTTCAGCGTGGCGGGATCGACGGCTTGCAGCGCCGCCATGGCCTGATCGTCGCGCCGCCGCCACAGCAGGACGGCCAGATCGCGCGCGCCGTTGGGCATCAGCAGTTCCTGATCGCCCAGGGACAGACCGTTCGCCTCGCACGCCGCGCGCACCAGCCGCGCATTCCAGCCCAGGTCCGGCGCGCGATCCAGCGCTGCGTCCAGCACCGCCTGTTCCATACGGTCGGCCCAGTCGGGGGAATCGCCCCCAGAGCCAGTGTCGTTCGACGGGTGTGGCGCCTCGGTCATGGCTGCATGATAGGCCGATCCGGCGGGCGTTTCGAGCCTTCAGATGTGACCGCGACGATCTGGACACGGCCGGGCGGCTCGTGTATCAGCGCGCCTTCATCCGCGGACCCCGTCCGCCGGACCCGAGATTTATTTGTCTGCCCGTCTCCCTCACAGGACGCGGCGGGCGGCCAAAGGAGAGTTGAACCTGGTTCAGATTTTCGTCCGCGACAACAACGTCGATCAGGCGCTGAAGGCCCTGAAGAAGAAGATGCAGCGCGAAGGCAGCTTCCGTGAAATGAAGCGCCACGTGCACTACGAGAAGCCCTCGGAGAAGCGCGCCCGCCAGAAGGCCGAGGCCGTTCGTCGCGCCCGCAAGCTGGCCCGCAAGCGCGCCCAGCGCGAAGGCCTGCTGCCCGCACCCAAGCCGCGCCCCGGCCGGTAAGCAGCGGTTTCGCTGAAAAGATCAAAGGCCCGCCGGAGCGATCCGGCGGGCCTTTTCCGTTCTCCCTCTCCCTAGATGGGAGAAGGAAGCTCGAATCATTCCCCCCGCCGGATCGCCCCGGCGAACGTCTTCCAGCTCAGCTTCACGTCCGACAGGGCGCCCGCGCGGAAGGCGCGGCCCGCCACCCAGACCATGAACAGGGCGAAGACGAACATCCCGACCATCGCGCCGATCAGTTCGATCATCGGTGGGTCCGACGGCAGGCGCGCCATCATGACGAAGGGCGTGAAGAAGGGGATCATGGACATGACCTGGATCACCGGTGCGTCCGGCGTCCGCAGGGCCATCTGCATGGTGATCATCGGAATGATCAGGACCATCATGATCGGTCCCATCAGGGTCTGGGCGTCGCGCGGCGTTTCGCAGAAGGCGCCGATGGCCGCGAACAGCACCGCGTACATCAGATAGCCGCCGACCATGAAGGCCGCGAACCAGCCCAGCATACCGCCGTTCAGCAACACGTCGCCGACCATGCCGGCGTACTGCGGCAGAGCGGCGACCATGCCCGCCGCGCCGATGCCGCCCCAGGCCAGCAACACCGTCAGGGTCAACAGCGCCACCCCCAGCACCTTGCCGGTCAGGATTTCGGTCGGCGAGGCCGAGGACAGCAGCACCTCCAAAATCTTGTTCGACTTCTCCTCCATCACGCTGTTCAGCAGGATCGAGGCGCCGGTGATGATCAGCGACCACAGCAGGAAGCCGCCCATCAGGCCGATGATCTGCGGCAGCCGGTCCCGCAGCGACACCTCGCCGCCGCTGGCCGACTGGGGCGAGAACACCGTGACCTCGGGCCGGAACCGTTCGGTGGCCTCGACCACCGAGGCGTCGATGCCCGCCCCTTCGAACACCGCGCGCCGATTGGCCGAACGCAGGGCGTCGCGCACGAAATCCTCGACCGTGTCGTCGGTGGCGCGTGCGGCCCAGACGCGGGCCTGGGGCGCATCGCCCTGGCGGCTCAGGAAGACCACGGCGTCCAGCCTCTGATCCTTGGGCGTGTCGTCGGTCAGCCAGCGACGCACGGCGGCGTCCTGGGCCTCTCCAGGCGCGGCGGCCAGGATGTCGGCGGGCGTTTCGACCAGTCGCAGCTTGGGCCGCGACAGGGACGCCATGGCCCCGGAAGCCGCCGTCGCCGAGGGCGGCGCGCCCGTGGTCTTGGCGGCGGTCTCCGCGGCCTGTCGGGCGCGTTC
>JAFLCT010000045.1 GCA_017302335.1 Caulobacterales bacterium
GTGCGGACCGGGCCGCCGTTGCGGACGGGGCCGCCGTCAGGCGGCGGTCGAGATCGCGCTCCAGCGCCTCGGCGTGCCGCAGCAGCCGATGCCGCCGCCCCCGGCCGCCCTGCCGCTCGGCGTGATTTATCGCGATCTGTACCAGGACAGACTGAGCGCGAAACCTTTTGACCTGACAGACCGGAGAGCCGGATTCGGCCCGCGCGCCCGGCGCGACGCCGAAGCCGTGCGGCGGATCGCGCCAGCCGGAAAGCCCCGGCCCGCCGGGGTTGCAGAGGGTCAGTCGGGCGGCGGGAACAAAGATGGACATGGACGCCTCCTGAAGGTGGGGGAGGAGTCTGGATCAGGCGGGAACCTAGGTGCGTTGATTGTGGCAGGGGCGGCAGGGTGCACTCGTTCTTTCATAGGCCTCGCGGGCATCGCCTCCCCGTTCAGCGAGACCGAACGCCGCCACTCCAGCGCGATCCTGAGCCGGGCGTGCGGGCGCGACGCACCGGCGCGGATCAGGGGATTCGGCCGGCGGCGAAAGGGGAGCTGAAATGTCCCTTCGGCGTGGCGGGCTTAGCGCCATACGCAATTTACGCGCGAAAAGTTCTTGTGCCGGATGGGTCGCAACCTATCATTACCTTGAGGGGAGCGCGTCATGAGCATTGAGAAAGCGGCGGCGCAGCCGCGGCCAAAGCCGCAGACAGTCGAAACGAACAAACTGCGGGCAAACCCGCATAACCCTCGGATGCTCTTCGACGAGGATCCGATGGAGACGCTCAAGGAGTCGATCGCGAAGGTCGGCATTCTTGTGCCCCTTACTGTCTACCGGGCGGAAGGCTCCGAAAACTTCACTATTCTCGACGGCCAACGTCGGTGGACCTGCGCGACAGCCTTGGGAATGCCGGAGGTGCCGATCAATGAGGTGCCAGAGCCTTCGCTCACCGAAAACATCGTCACGATGTTCCAGATCCATAAGCTCCGGAAGGACTGGGAGCTCATGCCGACCGCGCTGAAGTTGGGGGTCCTGATGGACCACCTAGATGAACGTCGGGACCAAGTGCTGGCATCGCTCACCGGGCTCGACACCGCTGTCGTGGGGCGATGCAAGAAGCTTCTCACGTTTGAGCCGCAGTACCACGACATGATGCTTCACCCCGACCCGAGGAGGCGGCTTCAAGCAGACTTGTTCATCGAGATGTATCCAATCGTGACAGACCGATCCGTCACCAAGGCGGAATGGTTCAACCGGATCGACATGATCGATGCCTTCATCCGGAAACACATGGAGAAGCTGTCTGGCTTCAGGGCCGTCACTGATTTTCGTAAGATTAAGGCCTACCTCACCGCGGCCCGAAAGGCCGGTCGCGAGGACGAGACAGTCAGCAGGCTCCGCGACCTCGTTTACCGTGATGATGTCCTGATTTCCGATCTTGAGGTGGATGCCGCCCGTATCCACAATACGGCGGACGGATTGGTTCGCTCGATTTTGAGATTGCGAAACGAACTTGTGGCGTTGGACGTCGAGGAATTCGCGGCCGAGGATGACCTCTGGCGAGAGATCGAGGATTTCGTTCAGGCACTCCGGGCGAAGCTGCTCGACGCGGAGCGGCGGCCGGTATGAGTGATGCGGGTATTGGGGCCGCGGTGCAGTTGCCCGCGACAGAAGAACAACTGTCGGCGTGGGAGGCCCGGTTTCGCCCGTATCGCCGCCACCCTTCCCGCGAATGCTTGATCGCTTGGCTGTGCCAGTTTTCCGAAGAGCATCAGACTATCGCGCATCGCGTCTTGGATAGCGTGATCCTCTTGAGTGAGGACGACATTCTTCAGGGCTACAAGGGGACGCTGGAGAGTTTGCCGGGCTGGAGCAAGAAGCCCGATGAACGCTCGGGCCGTTGGTTCTTTGTCGGCATGGGAGATGCCGGTGAAAGTGGCCAAGCCATGCTCCGGCTCTTTAGGGAGGCGAATGGGCTCGCTGCCGACCGCTGGCAAAGCCTTTGCGTAATGCCCCGGGAACTCCCTGGACTCGCGCTGAAAGCCGTTGATAGTGTCGTTTTCGTCGACGATTTTGCTGGAAGCGGCCAGCAGATGGTAGACTACTGGCCCATCATCGAAGAACTCGTCGCTTCAGAAGCTCATTGCTATCTCGCGCTCTCCGCGACCACAACGCGCGCGGAAGCCGAAATCCGAGCCCACACGGAGTTCGACATCCGAGCGCCACTGGTCCTCCAAGAGGAGCACAATTTGTTCTCTGAGGCGTGCACGACGTTCACGAACGAAGAGAAGCGACTGCTGGAAGAATACGGTAAACGAGCTTCGAAGTCACAACCGCGCGGTTTCAACGATTGCGGGCTCGCGATTGTTCTCAGCCACAAGACCCCCAACAATTCGGTGCCGATCCTGCACGCCAACCACGACAATTGGATCAGTCCGTTCCCGCGCCAACTGATCCAAGTCGCCGCTTGAGCCTAGAAGGAAACGAACATCGCTTCGGTAACTCTCCCTCGCTTCGTCGCGTTCGAAGCGAGGGTGGACGGGCGCTCAAGCTGTACGAGCCGAAAATCCTCATATAGTGCGATGACGTCGGCGTGGTCAGCGTTCGAAACGATCACGTGCACACCACGATCTGCGAGGCGGCGAGCCACCGCGGCAAGGCGCTCCTGATCCGCCCAGCTGAACAGCCGCTCGTTGTAGTCACGGAAGCCATTCAGATTGTGCTTTGTCACATACGGCGGATCGAGGAACACGAGATCGCCCGAACGAGGGTTTCGCAGCGTCTGCGCAAAATCACACTGCGTCAGAGTGATGCCAGGATGCTTCAAAATCGCCGCACAGCGTTTGAGGTTCGCCTCGTCAAAGACAAAGTCGGATTGGGGGGCGCCGTAGGGGACATTGAACTGGCCGCGACTGTTAACTCGATAGAGGCCGTTCCAACAGGATTTGTTCAAATATAGGAACTCTGCTGCCCGGGCCGGGTAAGCGAGACTTCTGCTACCGCGGATGTCATAGAAAATCGCCTTGTCCGGCTTCATGGGGCGCAGGTAGTCGGACAGGTAATCTACGTTGTCTCGAACCGCCTTCCAAACGCCGACGACCTCTTCGCTCAAATCAGACAGAGATGCACGTTCCGGCCGTAGTGCAAAAAAAAGCGCCCCGGACCCCAGAAAAGGCTCGTAGTAACGACCGTAAACAGACGGAACAAAAGGCAGAATTTGACTCAGCAAGCGCTGCTTGGATCCCGCCCATCGCAGGAACGGCCGCGCATCGACCGTCGCGTTCCATTGATCTTTTGATGGGGCTTCGGCCTTCTCGTGCATACCTCGGAGTAGCCAATTCGGGACTCAGGGGAAAGTGTACCGCTCAATGCAGCCGAAAAAGCGCGATTGCTGCGGTAAGACGAGTCTGCCGTTCGAAGGTGGCGGCCTCCATCCGGGACTGTCAGCGGATCAAAACAAGTCCTCGCGAGCAGCCAAGCCTCTCCAACATTCGAGCCGCGGCCCCCTACCGCCCCTTCCTGAACCGCTCCGCCTTTTCCACCTTCGCCTCCGCCCGCCACCGCTTGGGCGCGGACTTGTCGACCTCTTCGCCCGCGCCGGTCAGAGCCTCGTTGGCGAACTCCAGGTCCAGCAGCTTCATGCGCTTGATCTCGTCGCGCAGGCGGGCGGCTTCTTCGAACTCCAGGTTGGCGGCGGCCTCGCGCATCCGGCCTTCCAGGTCCTTGAGCGCGGCCTGGAAGTTGGAGCCGGTGAAGGGTTTGGCCGCTTCGGCCACGCCGGGGCGGGTCAGTTGGTCCAGGGCGCGGCTCTCATAGGGGCTGGCCAGGATCTCCTTGATGTCGCGGCGCACCGATTCCGGCGTGATGCCGTGTTCGGCGTTATAGGCCATCTGTTTCTCGCGGCGCCGCTCGGTCTCGGCCATGGCCCGCTCCATCGAGCCGGTGATGCGGTCGGCATAGAGGATGACGCGGCCGTCGACGTTGCGGGCGGCGCGGCCGATGGTCTGGATCAGACTGGTCTCGGAGCGCAGGAAGCCCTCCTTGTCGGCGTCGAGGATGGCGACCAGGCCGCATTCGGGGATGTCGAGACCCTCGCGCAGCAGGTTGATGCCGATCAGGACGTCGAATGAGCCGAGGCGCAGGTCGCGCAGGATCTCGATCCGCTCCAGCGTGTCGACGTCGGAGTGCATATAGCGGACGCGCACCCCCTGTTCGTGCATATATTCGGTCAGGTCCTCGGCCATCTTCTTGGTCAGGACGGTGACCAGGCTGCGGTAGCCGTTGCGGGCCACGGCCTTCACCTCGTCGATGACGTCGTCGACCTGGGTGCGGGTCGGGGTGGCGACGGGGCGCACCTCGACCGGGGGGTCGATCAGGCCGGTGGGGCGGATCACCTGTTCCACGAAGACGCCGCCCGACTGTTCCATCTCCCAGGTCTGGGGCGTGGCCGAGACGTGGATGGTCTGGGGCCGCATGGCCTCCCATTCGTCGAACTTCAGCGGGCGGTTGTCGATGCAACTGGGCAGGCGGAAGCCGTATTCGGCCAGGGTCGATTTGCGGCGGTAGTCGCCGCGGAACATTCCGTTGATCTGGCCGACGGTGACGTGGCTCTCGTCGACGAACAGCAGGGCGTCGTCGGGGATGTATTCGAAGAAGGTCGGCGGCGGCTCGCCCGGCGCGCGGCCGGTCAGCCAGCGGGAATAGTTCTCGATCCCGGCGCAGGAGCCGGTGGCCTGCATCATCTCCAGGTCGAAACGGGTGCGTTGTTCCAGCCGCTGGGCCTCCAGGAGCTTGCCGTTCTCGACCATCCAGTCGAGCGTCTCCTTCATCTCGGCCTTGATGCCGTCGATGGCCTGATTCAGCGTCGGGCGCGGGGTGACATAGTGGCTGGCGGCGTAGACGGTGACCTCGGTCAGGTCGGCGGTGGTCTTGCCGGTCAGGGGATCGAACTCCTGGATCGTCTCGATCTCGTCGCCGAACAGGCTGACGCGCCAGGCCCGGTCCTCAAGGTGGACGGGGAAGATTTCGAGGGTGTCGCCGCGCTTGCGGAAGGTTCCGCGCTCGAAGGCGGCGTCGTTGCGCTTGTATTGCAGGGCGATCAGATCGGCCCTCAGCTTGGCCTCGTCGATCGTGTCGCCGACCTTCAGGTCGAAGGTCATGGCCGTATAGGTTTCGACCGAGCCGATGCCGTAGATGCACGACACGGAGGCGACCACGATGACATCGTCCCGCTCCAGAATCGCCCGCGTCGCCGAGTGGCGCATCCGGTCGATCTGCTCGTTTATCGAGCTGTCTTTTTCGATATAAGTATCTGTTTTTGGTACATAAGCTTCCGGTTGATAGTAGTCGTAGTACGAGACGAAATACTCGACGGCGTTGTCCGGGAAGAAGCTCTTGAATTCGGAATAGAGCTGGGCGGCCAGGGTCTTGTTGGGGGCCAGGATCAGGGCGGGACGCTGGGTCGCCTCGATGACCTTGGCCATGGTGAAGGTCTTGCCCGAGCCGGTGACGCCCAGCAGGACCTGATCGCGATCTCCGGCCTGGGCCTGGGCGACCAGTTCGGCGATGGCGGCGGGCTGGTCGCCGGCGGGCGTGTAGTCGCTGACCAGACGAAAGGGGATGTGACGGCGCTTTTCGGGGCGGCTGGGGCGATGCGGGGTCCAGTCGGCGGGCGCGCCGGGGGCTTCCTCGGGCGTCAGGCGCGGACCCGTGACCGGCGCGAACATCGGCATACGGTCGGACTTGCCCGTCGGGACATGGACGAACGGCGCGGCGGCCTCGGCCATGCCGGGGACGTGCTTCGGCTTGGAAGTCTTCGACGGAGAACGGGCCATGAACGCCAAGATAGGGCGACGGCCGATCAGCCGCCAGAGCCGCAACGGCAGGCTGCTGACAGCAGGGCGCCAAAAGGGAGCAGGGGGTGGGCTTATCGCCGAGGCGGCGGACGCCGACAATCCGTCATCCTCGGGCTTGCCCCGAGGATGACGGGGCGTGCGTGCGGGTCAGCCCTGACCTCACCGCCTGATGCGAACACGCGTCTCCAGGTCGGCCAGACGGCGGTCCAGATAGGCGCGGTCGTCGGCCGAGGCGTTGAGGCGGGCGTAGGCGGCCTGTAGCCGGGTCAGATCCTCGTGCTCGACGCGGAGCTGGGCCTGGGCGGAGGCGGAGAGGCCGCTGCCGGGCAGGGCGCGGGCGATGGCGTCCAGACGCGCTTCGGGCGTGGACGGATACTGACCGCCGTCGCCATAGCCGACATCGCCGACGCGTTGATCGAGGGCGTCGAGACGGGCTTCCAGATCCTCGCGCTCGCTGCGGTTCAGCGAGCCGTCGCGACGATAGTCGGACTCCAGACGGATCAGGGCGGCGTAGTCGGTCTTGAGGCGCGTGCCTTCGGTGCGGCTGATGCGGCGGGCGCGCACGCTGGCGTCGACGCGGGTCTCGAAGGCGGCGCGGTCGTCGGCCAGAGAGGTCCAGCCCGAGGCCCCGTCGTCATAGCCGCCCTGGGTGATGACCTGGGTCAGGGCGGCGTAGCGTTCGCTCAGCTCGGCGCGCTCTTGGGCGGTGAAGCGACGGTCGGCGCCGTATCGGGCCTCCAGATCGACCAACAGACGATAGTCATAGCGGGCGCGTTCGCCCTCGTATTGCGACAGGCGACGGGCGCGGACCTCGGTTTCGATGCGGCTTTCGAACTGGGTCTGCTGCTGGGCCAGCGGCAGCCGCCCGAGCGCCCATTGGGCGTCGAGCGAATTATTGGTCCCCAGCCGATCCCCGAACAGGGCGCCGAGGATGGCGCGCACGGCCTCCTGCTGCTGCGTCGACTGCGTCGTCTGCGGCGGCTGGGTGTAGGCGGTCTGGGCCGTGGCGGCGCCGGCGGCGAGAGCCAGGGCGGCGGCGAGGGTGGCGGTCTTGAACGCGGTCATCGGCTGCTCCGTTGTGGAACAGCGAAACGGCAAGCGGTCGGATAAGGTTGCGCCGCCCGCGTTCGGCGCCGGTCTAGAACTGCGGCCCGGTGACCGGCCAGCGCTCAATCCGGCCATACCGGTCGATGGCCGCCTTCACGTCGGGACGGTTCAACACGGCCTGGGCGTAGGCGCGTCCACGCTGATCCCCAGGCAGCGGGTTGGGCGGATCGATATAGGTCTGGGCTTGCAGCAGCGCCGTCGCACGACGTTCGGGGTCCTCCAGCCTCGCGAGGTAGGCGGCGGCGCCAAGGGCGATATCGCCGCCGCAGGCCGCGACGGCCTCAAGCGCGGAGGGATCGTCGGCCTGATGTTCACGCAACCAGGCGACGGACGCCTTGTAGGCCGCCTCGCGGCCGAGATCGTGCTCCGCGCAAGCCTGGACCTGACGCCGCTGCATCCGGCCATAGGGCGCCAGATTGGCGTCATCGATGTCGGCGATCGTGTCCAACGCGTCTTCGTCCCGTCCGAGTCGGTGATAGAGCCAGCCCAGGTTGATGGCGTGGCTGACGTTCTGTTTGCCGTGCTCCGGGCGGCGCGCGGCGCGGCGGAGTTCAGACAGGGCTTCGCCATGACGACCGAGGAAGCTGAGGATGCGTGCGCGGGCGTCCAACGCCCAGATCAGATGATCCGAGGTCGGAGCCGGAGCATCGGCCTTGGTCTCCGACCGATCGAGCGCTGCGTCGATTTCCGCCAAGGCCTCCTCGAACCGGCCCCGGGTCATCAGGGCGCTGGCGTAGCTGGACCGAACGTCCAGAGCGGCGTCGGGGACCTGGGCGGCCGAACGCTTTCGCTCCAGGTCCGCGTCGAGGGCGTCGGCGACGGCAAAGGCCTGCGGGACCGTCACACGCAGCGCGTCGAACCGTCGATCCACCGAGACGGCGAGGCGATCGTTCGGAGCCGTGATCTTCGCGGCCATGGCGGCGGCGCGAGTCGCATCTCCAGCATCCAGCAGACGCGCGGCGCGCGTCCGCCACAGCAGAGACCCCTCCGAGTCCCAGCCCGCATCGAACAGGGCGTCGATCAGACGATTCTGCCGCACGATCCCTTCCGGCGTGTCCGGCAGATAGGTGAGGGCAAGATTACGGATGTAGTCCGCTTTGAACTTTTCGAGCGTCTCGACCCTCCGCCCGGCTAAGTCTGCGATCACATCGGCGGCGTCCGCATGGTCGCCCGCCGCGTGCGCGGCCGAGACCCGTCTCAGCCAGGCGGCGTCGTCCGCCTGAGGCATGGCGGTGAGGCGACGATAGACCACAAGAGCCTGTGGGTACCGACGAAGCTCCCAGTTCAGCTCGGCCTGTAGGTTGATGAGATAGTATTGCCCGATACCCGGAACCTCCTTGAAGGCGGGCGCCGCGATAAGGGGGTCCAGCAAAGCCAAAGCCTCTGCGAACTGTCCCGTCATGGCCAGTTCAGCGGCGCGCATGACGTCGCCTTGGTAGGTCGTGAGCTTCGGCGTCTCCTGCGTCGTTTCGGCCGTGACCGGCTTGGCCGTCTGCGCCGAGGCGCAGACAGGCGCGGCCATAAGGAAGGTCGCCGCGAAAGAGGCGATCAAGATACGCATCGCAAACTCCAGTGGTTAGGGCGGAGCCTAACACGCCCAGAGGGTGTCGCGGCAACGGCGGGGGTGCGGCGCCAGCGCGATGTCATCGCTCCTTGCCGGAATCAGGGTTCACCTTGACTCCCTCACACAGTATGCGGCACATACTGTGTGTCATACACTATGTGACGACGCCGGAGGGCCTCGATGGGCGAGACCGATCTTTATGAGACGCTGCGGCTGGAGCTGAGGCGAGGGTCGCTGGTGATGGCCGTACTGGCCCGGCTGCGGGTCGAGCAATACGGCTATTCGCTGCGGGTCGCCCTGGCCGAGGACGGGTTGGAGATGGAGGAATCCACCCTCTATCCCCTGCTGCGCCGTCTGGAGAGCCAGGGGCTGCTGGTCAGCGAATGGCGCGAGGAGGAGAAGCGCAAGAAGCGCTTCTATCGGCTGTCGACCGAGGGCGAGGCGGTGCTGACGCGCCTGCACGCCGAATGGCGGCGGATTTCGGATTCGTTGGAGCGGATCCTGTGACCAGGAACACTCAAGGAAGGGGCGGGGCGATGACCCTGATCGATCAATATCTGGCGGCGGTGGCCGCTCAACTGCCGACCGACAAACGCGAAGACATCACCGCCGAGCTGCGCGACGCCCTGATGGAGCGGGTCGAGGCGCGCGAGGCGGAACTGGACCGGTCGATGACCGAGACCGAGACCGAGGCCTTGCTGCGCGAGTTCGGGCATCCTTTGAGCGTGGCGGCGCGCTATCGCGGCGGGCCGGACCATCTGATCGGGCCGGAGCTGTTCCCCTATTGGTGGTTCGCCGTGAAGGCGGCGCTGCTGATCCTGGTCGTCGTGGTCGTGATCGGGGCGGTCGCCAGTACGATCGTGGGCGAGCGCAGCGTCGTGCAGGCCTTCGCCGGCATCTGGGACGACCTGTTGAACGGCGGGGCGATGATCGTCGGCATCGCCGCGGTGGCGGGTTTCATCATCGAGCGTCAGCCGAACAAGCCCAGCTTCATGACCGAGTGGCGGGTGAAGGACCTGGAGCTGTTCCGGCATTGGTCGCTGAACAGCGACGGTCTGGTCCAGGCGGTCGGCGGCGGCTCGGCGGACCCGGACAAGGCGCCCGTGCGCGCCGCCCGGCGCAAGCGCGGCGTGGTGGCCGAGGCCCTGTGGTGCGTGGCGGCCTGGGCGGTCTTTCTTTTGTGGTGGGTCGGCGGCTTCGAACTGGGCGGGCTGAATCCGCAACAACTGCTGGCGGCCTTCGGTTCGATGGTCCCCGGCGTGAACTACAGCGAGGTCCTGAGCGGCCTGGTGCAGCCGCTGTACTGGCCTGTGATCGCCTATGGCCTGGCGCGGATGGCGCTGGAGCTGGCGCGGGCGGCGGCGCCCGGCGCGGTGCGTCCCGCAGCGCTCGGGGACCTGATCCTGGCCCTGGTCGGGGCGGGCTTCCTTTACTGGATCTGGACCCAGTCGGCCCTGGCCCCGGTGGCCCGGATCGACAATCTGGACGGGTTGATCGACCGCACGGTCGATCTGTTCCAGGGCCGGTTCGACCTGGCGCACATTCTGGTGCTGATCTTGATCTTCAACGCGCTGGAGATCGTCGGCCGGGTCTTCGGCGCCCTGCGGCGGCTGGGCGACGGGAGGGCATAGGCGCGGCCGAAAACCGCGAGACGCGGCGGGCGGCGCGGGGCAGGATGGGGCGATGACCCCGCGCCTGACCCTGACCGTCCGCCCCAGTCCGATCGGGCCGTTGGCCCTGGCGTTCGACCCGGACCGGCGGCTGCACGGCGTGTCGTTCGGCGAAGGTCTGGACCGGACGATGCGACGCGAATATCCGGGCGCGGCCCAGGAACCGGGCGACGGTCCGCAAGAAGCCTTGGCCCTGATCGACGCCTATTTCGAGGGCGAGGCGGCGGCGCTGGGTCGGGTGGCCTGGTCGCTGGACGGCGCGGTCGGAGGCGACGGCTTCGCCGGGCGGGTCTGGCGGCTGCTGGCCGAGGTCCCGCCGGGCGCCACCCTGAGCTACGGCGAGACCGCCAGGCGGGCGGGCGAACCCGGCGCCGCCCAGGCGGCGGGCGTGGCTCTGAATCGCAATCCGATCCCCCTGGTGTTGCCATGCCACCGGGTGGTGGGGGCGGACGGCGCCATGGTCGGCTTCGGCGGCGGGCTGGAGCGAAAGACCTGGCTGTTGCGCCACGAGGGCGCGTTGCTGCTGTGAAACAAGGGCGCTTGACAGCGATGTAACCCATAGGTGATATGTCACCCGAAGGTGACATGGAGGCCGCCGTGGACGACACGCTGGAGCAGAGAGAAGACCGGCGCGAGACGCGCAACGGCCTGGGCCGTTTCGTGATGGGGCTGGGTCTCAGCCTGATGGCCGCGGGCGGTCTGATGCGGTTCGACGGCCCGGCCTCGCATCCGACGGCGGCGGCCTGGATGATCGGCCTCGGCGCGCCCGTCGCCCTGGTCGGCGCCCTGTGGGCTTGGCGCAACCGGGCGGGTGCGGACGCGAGACGTCTGGGCGCCTCGGTCGGGGTGGTCGAACGGGCGCACCGTAACCGTTCGATCATGCTGATCCTGTCGCCGCTGTTCATGCTGATGTTCGGCGCCATTTCGATCGACGCGACCGGCAAGCTGCTGGCGGGGGCGGGCGACAACATGGACCGGCTGATGATCGGGGCGGTGATCGCCTATGCCTGGCTGGGACCGTTGATCGTCCTGGGGCGAGGCGGGCTGACGGCGTCGCAGCGACGGGTGCTGGAGGACGAGCTGACGCGCCATCATCGGGCCGCGGCGACGGCGACCGGACTGGTCGTGTTGCTGGCCGGGATGTCGGCGGTGATCATCCTGGGCTTGTGGCGGCCGGAGTGGGGGGTGCGTCTGGCGCCGTTGGCGATGTGCGCGGCGGGCGCGGCGACGACCCTGAGGTTCGGCTGGCTGGACCGGAAGGCCGGTCAGGGTGGCTGAATTGCGACTGGGCATTCGTCTGAAGGAGGTGCGCACGGCGGCCGGCCTGACCCAGGCCGAGCTGGCCGAACGGGTCGGCGTGTCCAGAAAGACGGTGAACACCGTGGAGAACGGCGTCTTCACACCCTCGACGCCCCTGGCGTTGGGTCTGGCGCGGGCCTTGGGCGTCAAGGTCGAAGATTTGTTCTGGCTGGAGGATTGATCATGCCGGAGGTTGATATGAGCGATGCGAACGGCCGTCGTACGCGGCGGAGAGTCGGCAAGACCGGGCCGTTCTTGCTGGCGCTTGGCGGCCTGACCCTGGGCCTGTGCGTTCTGGGGGTGGTCGAAGGGCGGCTGGAGGATCGGCTGGCCGGGATCGGCGCGGGGGTGAGCATCGGCCTGATGATCCTGGGCCTGGTGGGAATCTGGCGCGGACGATCCGAACGGGCGGCCGGGCGATCGCTGCCGACCAGCGCGCGCGACCGCGCCATACGAGACCGCGCCTGGATGGCGTCGTTCATCCCCTTCTCCATGATCGTCTTCGGCGGCCTGTCGGTGATGGCGATCGGCGACCTACAGGCGGGGACCGGCGACATCGGCGACGGGCTGATGGTCGGCGTCGGCCTGCTGTACGGCTGGCTGGGACCGCTGATCATCATGGGCTGGGACGGCAAGTCGCTGAAGAATCGGCGGCTGTTGGAAGATGAACTGACCCGCCACCATCGGGCGCGGGCGGTGATTCCGGGCTTCATCGCATTGCTGTCGCTGATGACCGGTCTGGTCGTGATCGGTCTGTGGCGCGCCGACCTGGCGGTGCGGTTGGGACCGTTGGCGATCAGCGTCGCGGGCGCGGCGGCGACCCTGCGGTTCGCCCATCTGGAACGCCAGGCCGACGCCGGGGACTGATCCGCCGTTTTCGGGGCAAGATTTCGCGGTGGCGCGGCGAACCGCCACCGCCTAGCTTGCCCGGATGAGCGCCTTGCCCCACCCACGTTTTCTGCCGCCGCTGAGCATTCAGGTGCTGCTGGCCCTGGTCATCGGCCTGGCCGCCGGGGCCGCCGCACAGAGCTGGGGCCTGCCCGGCGGCGAGGCGACGGCGGGGGGCGTGGCGGCCCTGGGCGCCCTGTGGCTGAACGCCCTGAAGATGACCATCGTGCCCCTGGTCTTTTCACTGCTGGTCACCGGCATCGCCTCCATCGCCGACGCGGCGCGAACCGGGCGACTGGCGGCCAAGGCCATATTGTGGTTCGCCATCCTGATCACGGCGGCGACGATCTATGCGGTGCTGGCCAGCTTTGGTTTGCACCAGCTCTGGCCGATCGACCCGCAGGGCGGCGCCGCCCTGATCGCCGGCGCCCCGACGACGCCCGAGGGCTTGTCGAGCGGCGCGCCGTTCAGCGACTTCGTCAAGACCATCGCCCCGGCCAATCCGATCAGGGCGGCGGCGGACGACGCCATATTGGGCCTGGTGGTGTTCGCCGTCTTCTTCGGTTTCGCGGCCAGCCGCTTGCCCGAGCGCCAACGCCTGCCGCTGGTCGGCTTCTTCGGCGCGGTGGCCGAGACGATGATCATCATCGTGCGCTGGGTGCTGCTGGCGGCGCCGCTGGGCGTATTCGCCCTGGGCCTGGGCGTCGGTCTGTCGGCGGGCGTGGGCGCGGCCGGGACGCTGGCCCACTATGTCGCCCTGGTGGTGCTGGCCCAGGTGGGGCTGATCATCCTGATCTATCCGGTGGCGGTGGTGTTCGGAAAGGTCAGCCTGGCGCGGTTCGCGCGGGCCGCGGCCCCGGCGCAGGTGGTGGCCTTCTCGACCCAGTCGTCGCTGGCCAGCCTGCCGGTGATGGTCGAACGGGCGGTGGACTTCCTGGGCGTGGCGCGGCCGACGGCGGGCCTGGTGCTGCCGCTGGCGGTGGCCCTGTTCCGCATCACCAGCCCGGTCGCCAACCTGGCCGTGGTCATCTATTGCGCCCAGTTGTTCGGGATCGAGATGTCGACGGCGCACATCCTGGCGGGAATGCTGACGGCCATATTGGTCAGCATCGGCAGCGTCGGCCTGCCGGGCCAGATTTCCTTCTTCGTCTCCATCGCCCCGATCTGCGTGGCCATGGGCGTTCCGGTCGAGGTCCTGCCCCTGCTGCTGGCGGTCGAGGTCATTCCCGACATCTTCCGCACCGTCGGCAACGTCACCGCCGACCTGGCCGTGGCGCGCATTGTCCAGGGCGGGGATGACGCGGTCGAGGCGGGCGGAGAGATCTGACGCAGAGGCTCGCCCCTCCCCAGCGAGGGGGGAGGAGAAGGATGCGTACGGGAGGGCCTACCAGTTCGGCGTGGAATGCGCCGGGCCGCGGAAGACGGCGTTGAGGAACAGGCCCTTCAGCCCCTGAAGATAACCGCGCGTGGTGATGTCCTGGGTGAAGGCGACATAGTGTCCGCGCCCGTTTTCGGAGACCATGGCCACCGGCTTGAAAGCCAGTTGGCGCCGGTTCTCGGCCCAGAGTTGTCCCGAGGCCAGCAAGGCGTCGGCGGCGACGAAACGCACGGCGTTGACCCCCTGATCGCGGCGCAGCGGCGTATAGATGTCCGAGCCGCCCGCCAGCACCGTCAGACGCGGCGGCAGGCCCGCGCCCAGCCAGTGATCGGGGTCGACCGAGGCGTAGGCCAGGACGCCCGCGACGCTGTCGGGATTGCGGCGGTCGGAATGGATCTGCTCCAGATAGGCGGGTTCGGTCTCGATCAGGCCGCCGTCGATCACGGCCTTGTCGGACGGATCGTCGCCGCCTTCCCCTTCGGCGACCGCGCGCTCGCGGCGGGCGGCCAGCATCTCGGCGCCGGGATCGGCCAGCAGACGGGTGGCGGAGCCGAGGCTGATCAGAACCCCGCCGCGCGACACCCAGTCGCGCAGATTGGTCACGCCGCCGTCGCCCAGCACGCCCTTGTAGCCGCCGCCGGAGGGCAGGATGACGACCTGGAAGCGCGACAGGTCGGCCTGGGCCAGGGTCTCGGTGCGGATGATGGTGACGGGATAGCCGTACTCGCGCTCCAGCATCCAGCGCACGGCCCCGGCGGCGGTGGGCGAGGCGGGAGTGTCCCAGGCCACGGCGATGCGCGGCGCGCGCAGCCGCACCACGTCGCCGCCGCCGAAACTGGCGCCCGCTTCGACCCAAGAGGAGTCCACGCCGGTGACGACGGCCCCGGTCAGGGCCGCCAGGCGTCCGACCGTGGCGGTCAGGTCGGCCGGGGCGCCCGCGCGCGGCAGGATCAGGGTTCCGGCGGGCCAGGTGCGGCCGTTCTGGACGAAGGGCTTGTCGTTGGAGCGCACGTCCAGTCCCGCGTGCAGGGCGGCGGTCAGGAAATGCAGCGAGGCGTCGCCCGGCGCGACCAGATAGCCCCAGGCGGCGTCCGGGGCGGTCACCGTGACGGCGGTGTAGGTCTCGCGTCCGCGCGGCTCGACGGCGACGGCGGGCGCAGCGGCGCAGCGGGGCGCCTCGACACCCGCCATCAGCGGCAGGGACCAGGCGGTGACATCATAGATCTCGTCGCCCAGGCCGCGGGCGCGGCGGCGTTCCTGCTCGGCCAGGAAGGCGGGGTCCAGGGGCACGTCGGGGTTCATCAGCACCTCGGCCATGCGGCGCTGGGGCTGGGCCAGGTTCACCACATAGTCGCCCGCCTGATAGGCCCTGCCGCAGGCGGAGAAGGCGGCGCGCGCCTGGCCCACCTCGACGCCCTGGCGCACCAGCAGACCCGCCAGTCGATCGGCCGCCGAGGCGTCGCCGCCGCGCGAGATCAGATAGGCGCCGCGTCCGGTCAGGCCGTCGACATGATAGGCGTAGAAATCGTTCAGCAGCCGCTCGCGGTTGCGGCTGGCGGTCTCGATCGTCGCCAGGCTGGCGGTCAGGTGGCCGCGCACGGTGTCGGCATAGGTGAAGACCTCGCCCGAGGCGCGCCGCGCGGCCAGGCCCCGGCTCGATCCCTGCTCATAGGTCATGGAGACCGCGCCGAGGTAACCCGGCCAGCCGTCGCCGTAACCGGGATAGAAGGCGTCAAAGACCTTGCCGGTGAAATAGCCGAGACCCGCCTGGTCGAAGCGGGCGGCGGTGGCGCGGCCGAACAGGGCGCGGTTCTCCAGCGTGCGCGGATGGATCCACGGGTTCAGCGGCTGGGCCTCGGGCGGGAAGAAGAAGGTCTCGTCCGAACCCATTTCGTGGGAATCGACCACCACCTGGGGCCGCCAGTCCTGAATGGCGTGGGCGTGGCCCTGGGTTTCGGGCTGGGACTGGATGAACCAGTCGCGGTTCAGGTCGAACAGGGCGTGGTTGAACCGGCCGCCGGGCCAGGGCTGGTCGCGTTCGACCGACAGGGGATCGGGGTCCGGCGCCAGGCCGCGCGCCTGTTCGTAACCGGCCAGGAAACGCTCGCGGCCGTCGGGGTTCTGGGTCGGCACGAAGACGACCACGACGTTCTGAAGCCAGCCCTGGCCTTCGGGCGTGGTCAGCAGGTGGCGGGCGGCGGCCATGGCGGCGTCGGCGGGGCTGATTTCGTCGCCATGGACCGAATAGGCCATCCAGACGATGACGGGCGTATCGGCGATCAGGGCGCGGGCCTGGGCGGCGGAGGTGGCGCGGGGATCGGCCAGAGCGCGCGAGGCGGCCTTGATCGCGTCCAACCGGGCGATGTTGGCGGGCGAGCCGACGGCGGCCCAGAACAGGGGGCGGCCCTCCCAGGTGCGGCCGTATTCGCCCAGGCGCACCCGCGCCGGATCGGCGGCGGCCAGGGCGTCGAAATAGCGGCGCACATCGGCCGAACGGGTGATCTCGGCGCCCGAGGCGTGACCGACGACGGACTCTATGGTCGGGACGGTCTGGCCGTGCGCGGGCGCGGCGGCGGACAGGATCAGGGCGGCGAGCGCCGGGACCAGCGACAGACGACGGAACATGGAGACCCCCGGATGAGGCGCGCACCCTAGACGGGGGGAGGCGGGTCGGGAAGGCGGGAAGGCCGCGTGTCGAGCGTTCGTCGGCGCGGCGTAAGGCGGGGCGCCTCCATGTCCGAAAACCGCGAGACGCGCGCCGCCCGTCGGCCTATCTCTTCGGCCCATGGACACGACCGACCTGGATCAGGAAGCCTGTTATCGCGCCGTCGTCACTCGCGATGCGCGGTTCGACGGGCGGTTTTTCGGCTGTGTGAAGACGACGGGCGTCTATTGCCGCCCGGTCTGTCCGGCGCGCACGCCCAGGCGCGAAAACATGATTTTCGCGGCCACGGCGGCGGCGGCCGAGGCGGCGGGCTTTCGCGCCTGTCTGCGATGCCGCCCGGAGACGGCGCCGGACTTTTCCAGTTGGCGCGGCTGGGCGCCGCGCGGGGGCGCCTGGCGCGGGACGTCGAACACGGTCAGCCGGGCCTTGAGCCTGATCGAGGCGGGGGTGCTGGACACGGGATCGACCGAGGCCCTGGCCGACCGGCTGGGCGTCGGCGAGCGGCATTTGCGGCGGTTGTTCCGTCAGCATCTGGGCGCCGCCCCGGTCAGCGTGGCCCAGACCCGGCGCGTGCTGCTGGCCAAGGCCCTGATCCAGGAGACCGATCTGCCGATGGCCGAGGTGGCCCTGGCCGCCGGGTTCGGCAGCGTGCGGCGTTTCAACGAGACCTTCCAGGCCCTGTACGACCGCCCGCCGGGCGCCCTGAGACGACGCGGCGAACGGGCCGCGCGCGCGGGGGTGCGGCTGAACCTGGCCTATCGCGCGCCCTATGACTGGGACGGGCTGATCGCAGCCTTGGCGGCGCGCGGCGACGCGGTCGAGAACGGGCGCTGGATGCGGGCGTTGGACCCGACGATCGACGGCGCGAGCGGTTCGGTGGTCGTCGAGCGCGCGGCGGTCGGGCGGCTGACGGCGACGGTCGAGGCCTCGGACCTGAAGGCCCTGCCCGGCGTGCTGGCGCGGGTGCGGCGGGTGTTCGACCTGTCGGCGGACCCCGAGGCGATCGCGCGCGACCTGTCGGCCGATCCGGTGCTGGCGCCCCTGGTCACGGCGCGGCCCGGCTTGAGGCTGGCGGGCGACTGGATCGATGACGGCGAGGATGCGGCCAGCGACCGGGCGCCGGGGGATTGGAGCGCCGTCCTGCTGGCGCGCGCGGAACACTGGCGGCCCTGGCGGGCCTATGCGGCGGCGCATCTGGCGGCCGCCGGGATCGAGATCAAGGAGACGAGAGATGCGGCCTGAAACCCAGACCTCTGAGGTGCTGACCCTGGAACGCCTGCCGTCGCCGATCGGCGAGGTGCTGCTGGTGACCGATGCGGCGGGCGCGGTGCGGGCGCTGGACTTCGCCGATTTTGAGGACCGGATGCGGCGGCTGCTGGCCCGACACGCGCCCGGTGCGGGCATCATCGAAGGCCAGGCGGATGCGAAGGCGCGGGCGGCCGTTGCAGCCTATTTCGTCGGCGACGCCGGGGCCTTCGACGGGGTGCCGGTGAAGACGGCGGGCACGGCGTTCCAGGAAGCGATCTGGGCCGCTCTGCGCGCCATTCCGGCGGGCGAGACGCGCAGTTACGGCCAGTTGGCGGCGGCGGTCGGACGGCCCAGGGCGGTGCGGGCGGCGGGCATGGCCAACGGCCGGAATCCGGTCGCGGTGTTGACCCCCTGTCACCGGGTGATCGGGTCCGATGGGACGCTGACGGGATATGCGGGCGGGCTGGAGCGGAAGCGGTGGCTGCTCACCCACGAAGGCGTCCTGACCGATTAGGCTTGCATCCTCCACATAGACGCCTACATTCCTTCCGCTTATGCTAGATTTGAGTATAAGGGTGAAGTGGAGGCCGCGATGGCGGACGGTGCGTTCGGGTTCGGTGCAGAGGTCGCTGAGGCGACGGATCACATCTGGCCCAAGGTGCGCGATCATGTGACGCCGCTGGAGTGGGCGGAAAAAGCCCCGCTGATCGCCGAGATCAACCGACTGAAGATCCAGCGCGACGCGGTCATCCTGGCCCACAACTATATGACGCCCGACATCTTCCACGGCGTCGGCGACTATGTCGGCGACAGTCTGGGGCTGGCCAAGGAGGCCGCGCGTTCGGACGCCAAGGTGATCGTCCAGGCGGGCGTGCATTTCATGGCCGAGACCTCGAAGATCCTGTCGCCGGACAAGACGGTGCTGATCCCCGATCCGCTGGCGGGCTGTTCGCTGGCGGCGTCGATCACGGGGGCGGACGTGCGGCTGATCAAGGCGCGCTATCCGGGCCTGCCGGTCGTCACCTATGTGAACACCACCGCCGATGTGAAGGCCGAGACCGACATCTGCTGCACCAGCGCCAACGCCGTTCAGGTGGTGGAATGGGCTGCGCGCGAATGGGGCGTGGACCGGGTCATCCTGATCCCCGACGAATATCTGGCGCGCAACGTCGCGGCCCAGACCGACGTGGGAATCATCGCCTGGGCCGGGCGCTGCGAGGTGCACGAACGTTTCACCGCCGAGGATGTCGCCGAGATGCGCGCGGCCTATCCGGGGGCGCAGATCCTGGCCCACCCCGAATGCCCGCAAGACGTGCTGGAGGCGGCGGATTTCGCCGGATCGACGGCGGCGATGAACGACTATGTGACCGCCAACCGGCCGAAGCAGGTGGTGCTGATCACCGAATGCTCCATGGCCGCCAATGTCGCGGCCGAGGCGCCGGAGACGCGGTTCATCGGTCCCTGCAACCTGTGCCCGCACATGAAGCGGATCACGTTGGAGAACATCCGCGACGCGCTTGTCCATCTGCGGTTCGAGGTGACGGTGGACGAGGCCGTCGCCGAGCGGGCGCGACAGGCGGTGCAGCGGATGGTCGACCTGCCGCCGCCGACCGTTCCGGCGCGTTATGACCTGGTGCGGGCGCGAGGCCATCGTCCGGCGGTGGAGCTGATCTGATGCATTATGTGGCGCCGGTGCGGGCGGTGGCGACGCTGGACCCGCGCACCCTGCGGCTTTTGGCCCTGGCGGCCTTGCTGCTGCGACCCAAACGGCCCAGGTCGAAGGGATGAGCGAGATCGAACCCCCCGCCCGCCGCCCCGGACCCTGGGACACTCAGCCGATGCAGGCCGCGCCGACGCCGACGAACGCCGAACCGGTGCGAGAAGGCCCGCCGCTGGAAGGGCCGCAGAATCCGGTCTGGGCGGTGATCTCGACCCTGCTGCTGGGCGGTTTCCTGTGGTGGGTGACCGGGACATGGGTCGCGGCCCTGGCGGGGGTGTTCGGCCTGTTCGTGCACGAATACGGCCATGTGCTGGCGATGAACCGGCTGGGCATGGGACCGGCGCATATCCACGTCATCCCCTTCCTTGGCGGCCTGGCGCGGGGGCAGAGGGCGCCGGACAGCGAGTGGCGCGGAGTGCTGGTGTCGCTGGCGGGACCGGCCTTCGGCCTGTTGGCCGCGATCCCCTTCGTCGCGGCCTGGATGGTGTCGGGCGGCGGGGAATGGCTGTTCGGGACCTTCTTCATCGCCATGATCAATCTGGTGAATCTGGTCCCGGCGCCGCCGCTGGACGGGTCCAAGGCCCTGGGACCGGTTCTGGCGCGGGTGCATCCGATGCTGGAGAAGGCGGCCTTGATCGCCATCGGCGCGGGGGTGGTGATCTGGGGCGTGACGACCGGGCGGTGGATATTGGCGACCTTCCTGGCCATCGCCATCGTCGGCCATCTGCGGCGCGGCGGCTGGCGGCCGGATGAGCGACCGCTGACCGCGTCGGAGGCGGCCAAGAGCCTGGGCCTGTATCTGCTGACGGCGGCGGTCTGCGCGGCGGCGGCGCTGGCGCCCCTGGCCCTGATGAGCGATGGCACGGTCATGGGCGGCCTGGATCTGGGCCTGCGTTACATGGGCCTGGATTTCGCCCCTGTCGGCGCCGAGGCGGCATGAGCCGGATGCGTCATGAGGGACCGCTGATCGTCGGCGGCGGCCTGGCTGGGCTGTCGGCGGCGCTGGAAGCGGCGCGGGCGGGGGCCAAGGTCCTGGTCGTCACGCCGGACCCGCTGTTGCACGCCTGCGCCTCGGCCTGGGCGCAGGGCGGGATCGCGGCGGCCCTGGGCGATGGGGACAGTGCGGCGAACCATGCGGCCGACACACGGGCGGCGGGCGCGGGCCTGGTCGAGACCGAGGCGGCGCGGGCGCTGACCGGCACGGTCAC
>JAFLCT010000046.1 GCA_017302335.1 Caulobacterales bacterium
CGCCGAACAGGCCCAGTGCGACAGCCGTTTCAACGAGGCCGCGGGACGCGCCGCGCCGCTGCGCGGGACCGGAAACCCCGAACGCGACGCCCGCTTCGCCGCCGAGGGCGCCCGCGAGTTGCGCCGTTATGAACAACAGCGACGGCCGCTGGCGGGGGGCGTCGGCGTGGTCGGCCCGGGCGACTGCCCCGGCTCCAACCTCGGCATGGGCTGCGCGGGCGCCCATCTGCCAGACGTGCCGGGCGTCGATATGCGCCAGGGCGCCCGCACCACCCACACGCCCAGCCAGGGACCGCCCTAGAAAAAGGGCGGTCCCGTCGCCGGAACCGCCCATCTTCCGTTCAGATCGTCAGGCGTGGATCAGCCTTCCGAATGCTCCAGCTCGGCGGCCAGATCGGCCGGCAGGGCCTCGACCGCGGCCTCCAAGGTCGAGGTCAGCTCGGCGTCGCGCTCGTTGGCGACCTTTTGCAGGCTACGCAGATAGGCGCCCGTGCCCGCCGGGATCAGGCGGCCGACGATGACGTTCTCCTTCAGGCCTTCCAGCGTGTCGATCTTGCCGTTGACCGAAGCGTCGGTAAGGACGCGGGTGGTCTCCTGGAACGACGCCGCCGAGATGAAGCTGCGGGTTTGCAGCGACGCCTTGGTGATGCCCAGCAGGACCGGTTGCGTGATGGCCGGACGGCCGCCGCGCTTCTCGACCTTGGCGTTCTCGAAGGCGGCCTCGGCGACCTCGACGGTGTCGGCCTTGATCAGGGTGGTCTCGCCCGGATCGACGACCTCGACCTTTTGCAGCATCTGGCGAACGATCACCTCGATGTGCTTGTCGTTGATCGGCACGCCTTGCAGGCGATAGACCTCCTGCACCTCGTTGACGAGGTATTCGGCCAACGCCTCGACGCCCTGGATGCGCAGCAGGTCGTGCGGATCCGGGTTGCCGTCGATGATGTAGTCGCCCTTCTGGATCAGGTCGCCGTCGTGGACGGAGATGTGCTTGCCCTTGGGGATCAGGAACTCGACCGCTTCGCCCTGGTTGCCGTCCGCGTCCGGCTCCGGGGTGATCTTGATGCGGCGCTTGTTCTTGTAGTCGCGGCCGAATTCGACGCGACCGTCCATCTCGGCGATGACCGCGCAATCCTTCGGACGACGGGCTTCGAACAGTTCGGCCACCCGCGGCAGACCGCCGGTGATGTCGCGGGTCTTGGCGCCTTCGGTCGGAACGCGGGCGATGATCTCGCCCGGCTTGACCTCATCGCCGTTGGACACCGACAGAACGGCGCCGACCGGCAGCAGGTAACGGGCGTCGGAACCCGAGGCCAGCTTGGCGTAGGCGTCGCCCTTGGTGACGCCCATGGCCGGACGCAGGTCCGAGCCGCGCGGACTGGCGCGCCAGTCCGAGACGACGCGGTTGGCGATGCCGGTGGCCTCGTCGGTTTCCTCGCGGACCGACAGACCCTCGACCAGATCCTCGAAGCGGATCACGCCGCCGACTTCCGTGAGGATCGGCGTGGTGTAGGGGTCCCACTCGGCCAGACGCAGGCCCTTGGTGACCTCGGCGCCGTCCTTGACGCGGATGCGAGCGCCGTACGGGACCTTGTGGGTCTCACGGTCCTTGCCGTCCACGGTGACGATGACGACGACGTTGCGGCTCATGGCCACCAGGTCGCCGTGCGCCGCCTTGACGGTCGGGCCGACCACCTTGGCCTTGCCGGGGTTGGTGGCTTCCACGAACGAGGTCTCGGCCACCTGGGCGGTGCCGCCGATGTGGAAGGTCCGCATCGTCAACTGGGTGCCCGGTTCGCCGATCGACTGGGCGGCGATGACGCCGACCGCTTCGCCGATGTTGACGTTGGTGCCGCGCGCCAGATCACGGCCGTAGCAGTAGCCGCAGATGCCGGCCTCGGCCTCGCAGGTCAGGGCCGAACGGACCTTGATCGACTGGACGCCGGCGGCCTCCAGCACCTCGATCTCTTCTTCTTGCAGATAGGTGTCGGCGGGGAAGAGCACAGTGTCCGTGCCCGGCTCCTTGATGTCCTCGGCCGCGTAACGGCCCAGCACGCGCTGGCCCAGCGAGACCAGAACGTCGCCGCCCTCGACCACCGCCCGCAGGGTGATGCCGCGGGTCGAGCCGCAGTCTTCCTCGGTGACGATCGAATCCTGGGCCACGTCCACCAGACGACGGGTCAGATAGCCCGAGTTGGCGGTCTTCAAAGCGGTGTCGGCCAGACCCTTACGGGCGCCGTGGGTGGAGTTGAAATACTCCAGCACGGTCAGGCCTTCCTTGAAGTTCGACACGATCGGCGTCTCGATGATCTCGCCCGAGGGCTTGGCCATCAGGCCGCGCATCCCGCCCAGTTGCTTCATCTGCGCCTGCGAACCGCGGGCGCCCGAGTTGGCCATCATGAACACCGAGTTGACGTCGGGCGCCTGGCCCTCGATCAGCACGCGCGGCTGGGCGATCTCGCCCATCATGGCGTCGGCGATGCGGTCGGTGGCCTTGGCCCAGGCGTCCACGACCTTGTTGTACTTCTCGCCCTTGGTGATCAGGCCGTCGGCGTACTGTTGCTCGTACTCCTCGACCTGCTTGCGGGTCTCGTCGACGAACTGGACCTTCTTGGCCGGGATGACGATGTCGTCCTTGCCGAACGAGATGCCGGCCTTGGCGGCTTCGCGGAAGCCCAGGCCCATCATCTGGTCGGCGAAGATGACCGTCGCCTTCTGACCGCAGTGGCGATAGACCACGTCGATCAGATTGCCGATCTCCTTCTTGGTCAGGTTCTTTTCGAGCAGGCGGTAACCGACGTTCGGGTTCTTCGGCAGCAGCACGCCCAGCTTCATGCGGCCCGGGGTCGTGTCGATCACCTTGGTGGCCAGTTCGCCCTCGGCGTTCATCTCGGTCCAGCGGGCCTTGATGCGCGTGTGCAGGGTGACCACGCCGGCGTCCAGCGCCGCGTCGATTTCGCCGATGTTGGCGAACAGCTTGCCCTCGCCCGGTTCGCCGTCCTTGACCAGCGACAGGTAGTACAGGCCCAGGACGATGTCCTGCGACGGCACGATGATCGGCTTGCCGTTGGCGGGCGACAGGATGTTGTTGGTCGACATCATCAGCACGCGCGCTTCCAACTGGGCCTCAAGGCTCAGCGGGACGTGAACGGCCATCTGGTCGCCGTCGAAGTCGGCGTTGAAGGCGGCGCAGACCAGCGGGTGAAGCTGGATGGCCTTGCCCTCGATCAGTTTCGGCTCGAACGCCTGGATGCCCAGACGGTGCAGGGTCGGGGCGCGGTTCAGCAGAACCGGGTGCTCGCGGATGACCTCGTCCAGGATATCCCAGACCTGCGGCTGCTCGCGCTCGACCATGCGCTTGGACTGTTTGACGGTGCCCGACAGGCCCTTGGCGTCCAGACGCGCGTAGATGAACGGCTTGAACAGCTCCAGCGCCATCTTCTTGGGCAGGCCGCACTCATGCAGCTTCAGCTCGGGACCGACCACGATGACCGAACGGCCCGAATAGTCGACGCGCTTGCCCAGCAGGTTCTGGCGGAAGCGGCCCTGCTTGCCCTTCAGCATATCGGCCAGCGACTTCAGGGGCCGTTTGTTGGCGCCCGTGATCACCCGGCCGCGACGGCCGTTGTCGAACAGGGCGTCGACCGACTCCTGCAACATCCGCTTTTCGTTGCGGATGATGATGTCCGGCGCCCGCAGCTCCATCAGGCGCTTGAGGCGGTTGTTCCGGTTGATGACCCGGCGATACAGGTCGTTCAGGTCCGAGGTGGCGAAGCGGCCGCCGTCCAGCGGCACCAGCGGACGCAGTTCCGGCGGGATGACCGGCACGACCGTCAGCACCATCCACTCGGGCTTGTTGCCGCTTTCGAGGAAGGCCTCGATCAGCTTCAGGCGCTTGGAGGCCTTCTTGGCCTTCATTTCCGACGGGTTGTCGGCCAGTTCGGCGCGATGCTTCTCGGCCTCGGCGTTCAGGTCGATGCCCATCAGAAGGTTGCGCACGGCCTCAGCGCCGATCTCGGCGGTGAAGCCGTCATCGCCGAACTCTTCCTGGTAGCGATAGAATTCGTCTTCCGTCAGCAGTTGGTTCTGCTTCAGCGGGGTCAGGCCCGGCTCGGTGACGATGTAGTTCTCGAAATACAGGACGCGCTCGACGTCCTTCAGCGCCATGTCCAGCATCAGCGAGATGCGGCTGGGCAGCGACTTCAGGAACCAGATGTGGGCGACCGGAGCGGCCAGCTCGATGTGGCCCATCCGCTCACGCCGGACGCGCGCCAGGGTGACCTCGACGCCGCACTTCTCGCAGATGATGCCCTTGTATTTCATGCGCTTGTATTTGCCGCACAGGCATTCGTAATCCTTGGTCGGGCCAAAGATGCGGGCGCAGAACAGGCCGTCACGCTCAGGCTTGAACGTGCGATAGTTGATGGTTTCCGGCTTCTTGATCTCGCCGAACGACCACGAGCGGATCTTCTCCGGCGAGGCCAGAGCGATCTTGATCTGGTCGAAGGTCGGGGCGACCGGGACCGGATTGAAGATGTTCAGGACTTCCTGGTTCATCTCTTAGTTCCTTCTGCGGCGCGGGCCGCTTGAAAATCTTGGGGAGCCGAGGGGCGGTGAGAAAGTGACTGGTGAGCCAAGACGTGAGCGAAGGCGGCGGCGCGACGGCTCACCTCTTCGCTCACGCTTCACTCGTCACTCGATCACCCGTTCTCCAGCTCCACGTTCAGGCCCAGCGAGCGCATTTCCTTGACGAGCACGTTGAAGCTCTCGGGAATGCCAGCCTCGAAGCTGTCGTCGCCGCGGACGATGGCCTCATAGACCTTGGTGCGGCCGGCGACGTCGTCGGACTTCACCGTCAGCATCTCTTGCAGCGTGTAGGCGGCGCCATAGGCTTCCAGCGCCCACACCTCCATCTCGCCGAAGCGCTGGCCGCCGAATTGCGCCTTGCCGCCCAACGGCTGCTGGGTGACCAGCGAGTACGGGCCGATCGAGCGGGCGTGGATCTTGTCGTCCACCAGGTGGTGCAGCTTCAGCATATAGATGTAGCCGACCGTGACCGGACGCTTGAACTGCTCGCCCGTCTGGCCGTCGAACAGGATCGACTGACCCGACTTGTTCAGCCCGGCGTCTTCCAGCAGGCGCTCGATGTCCGAGATGTGGGCGCCGTCGAACACCGGGGTGGCGTACGGCACGCCCTTGGACAGGTTCTGCGCCAGTTCGATCAGCTCGCCCTCGTCCGACGGCAGGGGGGTGTCCTTGCCATAGACCGATTGCAGGCGCTCGATCAGGGCCTTCTTCTGACCGCCCGACTGCCAGGCTTCCAGCAGGTCGGAGATCTGACGGCCCATGCCGGCGGCGGCCCAACCCAGGTGGGTTTCGAAGATCTGGCCGATGTTCATGCGCGAGGGCACGCCCAGCGGGTTCAGCACCACGTCGACCGAGGTGCCGTCTTCCAGGTGCGGCATATCCTCGATCGGCAGGATCTTGGAGATGACGCCCTTGTTGCCGTGACGGCCGGCCATCTTGTCGCCGGGCTGAAGCTTGCGCTTCACGGCCACGAAGACCTTGACCATCTTCATCACGCCCGGAGGCAGTTCGTCGCCGCGTTGCAGCTTTTCGACCTTGTCCTCGAAGCGGCGGTCGAGGGCCTTACGGGCGTCCTCGAACTGCTTCTTCATGGCCTCCAGCTCGCCCATGGCCTTTTCGTCGTCCAGGGCGATCTGCCACCACAGGCCGCGCGACAGCTCGGCCAGCTTTTCTTCGGTGACGGCGCCGCGGCCCAGGCCCTTGGGACCCGAGACGGCGTTCTTGCCCAGGATCAGCGGCTTCAGGCGGCCGTAGACGTTGCGTTCCAGGATCTTCAGCTCGTCGTCGCGGTCCTTGCCCAGACGCTCGATCTCATGACGCTCGATGGCCATGGCGCGCTCGTCCTTGTCGACGCCGTGGCGGTTGAACACGCGCACGTCGACGATGGTGCCGGCGACGCCCGGCGGCAGACGCAGCGAGGTGTCGCGCACGTCCGAAGCCTTCTCGCCGAAGATGGCGCGCAGCAGCTTCTCTTCCGGCGTCATCGGGCTTTCGCCCTTGGGCGTGACCTTGCCGCACAGGATGTCGCCGGGCTGGACCTCGGCGCCGATCGCCACGATGCCGGCCTCGTCGAGGTTGCGCAGGGCCTCCTCGCCGACGTTCGGAATGTCTCGGGTGATCTCTTCCGGTCCCAGCTTGGTGTCGCGGGCCATGACCTCGAACTCCTCGATGTGGATCGAGGTGAAGACGTCGTCGCGCACGATGCGCTCGGAGATCAGGATCGAGTCTTCGAAATTGTAGCCGTTCCAGGGCATGAAGGCGACCAGGGCGTTGCGGCCCAGAGCCAGTTCGCCCAGGTCCGTCGACGGGCCGTCGGCGATCACGTCGCCGGCCTTCACCTCATCGCCCACGCGCACGATCGGGCGCTGGTTGATGCAGGTCGACTGGTTCGAACGCTGGAATTTCGACAGGCGGTAGATGTCCACGCCCGAACGACCGGCGTCCACGTCGCCGGTGGCGCGCACGACGATGCGGGTGCCGTCGATCTGCTCGACGACGCCGTCACGACGGGCCACGACCACGGCGCCCGAATCCACGGCCACCACGCTCTCCATGCCGGTGCCGACCAGCGGCGCATCGGTCTGGACCAGCGGCACGGCCTGACGCTGCATATTGGCGCCCATCAGCGCACGGTTGGCGTCGTCGTTTTCCAGGAACGGGATCAGGGCGGCGGCGACCGAAACGACCTGTTTCGGCGACACGTCCATCATGTCGACCGTTTCCTTGGTCAGCAGTTGGGATTCGCCGTTGACCCGGCCGGGGACCAGGTCCTCGACGATCTCGCCCGCCTTCAGCTCGATGTTGGCCTGGGCGATGACGTATTTCGCCTCTTCCATGGCCGAGATGTAGACGACGTCGTCGGTGGCCTTGCCGTCCTTCACGCGACGGTACGGGCTTTCGATGAAGCCGTACTTGTTCACGCGGGCGTGGGTGGCCAGCGAGTTGATCAGACCGATGTTCGGGCCTTCCGGCGTCTCGATCGGGCAGATGCGGCCATAGTGGGTCGGGTGCACGTCGCGCACCTCGAAGCCCGCGCGCTCACGCGTCAGACCGCCCGGGCCAAGCGCCGACAGGCGGCGCTTGTGGGTGATTTCCGACAGCGGGTTGGTCTGGTCCATGAACTGCGACAGTTGCGAGCTGCCGAAGAACTCCCGCACCGCCGCCGCGGCCGGCTTGGCGTTGATCAGGTCGTGCGGCATGACCGTGTCGATGTCGACGCTGCTCATGCGCTCCTTGATGGCGCGCTCCATGCGCAGCAGGCCGACGCGGTACTGGTTCTCCAGCAGTTCGCCGACCGAACGGACGCGGCGGTTGCCCAGGTTGTCGATGTCGTCGATCTCGCCGCGGCCGTCCTTCAGGCCGACCAGGATCTGCAACACCTTCAACACGTCTTCCTTGCGCAGCACGCGGATCTCGTCGGAGACCTCGGGGCTTTCCAGGCGCATATTCATCTTCACGCGGCCCACCGACGACAGGTCGTAGCGTTCCGAATCGAAGAACAGGCTGTTGAACATGGCCTCGGCCGCTTCCGGCGTCGGCGGCTCGCCCGGACGCATGACGCGGTAGATGTCGAACAGCGCGTCCTCGCGGTTGGTCGATTTGTCGATGCGCAGGGTGTTGCGCATATAGGCGCCGACCGTGACGTGGTCGATGTCCAGCACGTCGATGGTGGTGAAGCCGTGATCGACCAGCAGGTCGATGGTGGCCTGATCCAGTTCGTCGCCAGCCTCGGCGTAGATTTCGCCGGTCTGCATATTGACGGCGTCATTGGCCAGATATTTGCCGATCAGGGCGTCCGCCGACAGCGACAGCGACTTGACCGTGTCGCCCAGCTTCTTGGCCTGACGGGCGCTGATCTTGGTTCCGGCGGCGGCGATGACCTCGCCGGTATCGGCGTCGACCAGGTCGAATTCCGGCTTCACGCCGCGCCAGCGCTCGGGCTTGTACGGGGTGACCCAGCCGCTCTCGCCCTTCTTGGTGCGCATCTCGTACGGCACGGTTTCATAGAAGGTGCGCAGGATCTCCTCGCCGTCCATGCCCAGGGCGTAGAGGAAGGCGGTGGCGGGCAGTTTCCGGCGACGGTCGATGCGGACATAGACGATGTCCTTGGCGTCGAACTCGAAGTCCAGCCACGAGCCGCGGTACGGGATCACGCGGGCGGCGAACAGCAGCTTGCCCGAGGCGTGGGTCTTGCCCTTGTCGTGGTCGAAGAAGACGCCCGGCGAACGGTGCATCTGCGACACGATCACGCGCTCGGTGCCGTTGACGATGAAGGTGCCCTTGTCCGTCATGAGCGGGATGTCGCCCATGTAGACGTCCTGCTCCTTGATGTCCTTGACCGAGCGGGCGCCGGT
This sequence comes from Caulobacterales bacterium, assembly GCA_017302335.1. Lineage (GTDB taxonomy): Bacteria > Pseudomonadota > Alphaproteobacteria > Caulobacterales > Caulobacteraceae > Brevundimonas. The sequence continues at coordinate 8,442 of JAFLCT010000046.1, forward strand.
TTCCTCGTCGGCCTCGAACACGATCAGGCGCAGCTTGACCTTCAGCGGCGCGGCATAGGTCATGTCGCGCTGGATGCATTCCTCGACGTCGTATTTCGGGTCCTCGAATTCGTAGGTCACGTATTCGAGCACGGCGCGCTCGTTGAAGTCCTTGATCGGGAAGACCGACTTGAACACGGCCTCGATGCCCTGGTCCTTGCGCGGACCCGAACGCCAGTCGCGTTGCAGGAACTGCTCGTAAGACGCGCGCTGAACCTCGATCAGGTTCGGCATCTGCACCGCCTCGGGGATGCGCCCGAAGGATTTGCGGATTCGTTTCTTGCCGGTGAAGGACGTGGCGGAGGCGATCTGAGCCGCGAGGGCGAGACCGTCGATGGACTTGGCCATTCTGTTTTCCCAATCGGCGGGCCTGGGGGAGGACCCGCGTTCAATGCAGCGGCCACGGCGCGCCTATCCGGCGTCCGCGGCATTCAAGGTTTCGGCGTCCACCCTCGGCCCGTTCCGGGCCAGGACGCCTGAAATGTAAGGCTCCCTTGGGCAGGAGCGCGTCTTCGCACCGGTCGGAGGGCGACGGACCGGGCCTCGACGCTTTCGCGCGCGACTCGTACGGAGTGATGCGGAACGCGCTGATATACGCGCTTTCGGGACGAAATAAAGGCTCTCAAGACATGATTGGCGAAAAAGTCGGCTCGCCTGTCACAAACCGTCAGAATCGGAACCCAGGAATCACTGCTATCCAGGACCGACGTTCGGCACGGAATGATCCCATGCGCCTATGCTTCGTGGTGCTTATCGCCCTGATCAGTCTGATCTCCACGCCCTTGGTCGGCGCGCCCTTGCCTCAGGCGGCCGCCGACTTCACCCACGAACCGGGTCAGGATCATGCTGGCAATGACCTTGGGATGGTGGAGGTCGCCCCGCGCGACTATCAGACCTGCCGCGCCATGTGCGCCGCCAACAGCCAATGCGCGGCCTTCAACATCTATACCCCCGCGCCGCATGACAAAGGCTATTGCTGGATCAAACATACGGCGGGTCCGGCCAGGTCGGATCCGAACTCTATCGGCGGCGTGCGCCTGACCGCCAGCTCTGCGTCCCAGGTCGCGGCTTCCAACCAACCGATCCCCTTGACCGATGGACGCTTGGTAACCCTGCCGACCTCGGCGCCCGGCTGTTCGCCCGGCCGCCTCGAAAACCTGGGTTCCAGCGCCATGGCGACCTTCGATTGCGGCTCCGCCCAGGTTCAGGTCCTCGTCTCGACGCCCCCGATGGAGTTCGCCCCGAACACCCTGCTTGAGGCGCACGCGACCCGCTGGCAGCCCGACTTCATGTCCTGGCCCGCCGATCAGCGGGCGACCTTCCTGCGCCGCGAGAACCGGACGCTGGCCAATGGCGCTCACGCCGCCTTCCACTGTCTGACCTATGACGACGTGGCGGCCTTGAAGGGGTCGTCCTACTGCATCCTCGATCAGCCGCAGGCCCAAGTCGTCCTCGCCGCCGACGCCCCCATGGCCTCGGACGCCGCCAACGGCATGAACGCCGTGCTGAGCCGGATCATCCTGCGCTGAGGCCGAGACGGGACAGCGCGCGGACGGTTTCCACCTTCGATCCGCACTGCTAAGCTTGGGGCATGAAATACGCTTCGATCGCCGCGCTTCTTGCCGCCCTCTCCGTCTCCGCCTGCGCCACGGCACCCGCCGCGCCGCCGGCGCCCGCCGGTCCCGCCACGCAAGAGAACTGGGACGCCGGTCAGGCCGCCTATCTGGCATGGAACGGCCAGCGCCGCGGCTGGACCACCACCGCCAGCGGCCTGCAATACCGCCGGGTCGGCAAGGCCAACCCCGCGGGCGTCCAGCCCAAGGCGACCGATACGGTCAAGGTGCACTATCGCGGCGTGCGCATCGACGGGGTCGAGTTCGACAGCTCCTATAAGCGCGGCGAACCGGCCGAATTCCCGCTGAACCGGGTCATCCGCGGCTGGACCGAGGGCGTGGCCCTGATGCGGGTGGGCGAAACCTATGAGTTCGCCATTCCCGCGGCCCTGGCCTATGGCGCGCGGCGCGTGGGCGGCGACATTCCGGCGAACTCGGCGCTGATCTTCACCGTCGAACTGCTGGACGTGACCCCCGCCGCCTGAGACGGCCCGCCCTCTCTGTCCGTTCAACAACGAAAACGGGCCGGGGATCGCTCCCCGGCCCGTCGATCGTCAGCCGTTGGGCTGGCGCGATCCAGATTACTTGATCTGAACCTTGGCGCCGGCTTCTTCCAGCTTCTTCTTCAGCTCTTCGGCGGCTTGCTTCGAAACGTTTTCGACGACGTTCTGCGGAGCGCCTTCGACCAGGTCCTTGGCTTCCTTCAGGCCCAGGTCCGAGCGGACGCCGCGCACTTCCTTGATGACGTTGATCTTCTTGTCGCCGCCGTCGACCAGGACGACGGTGAATTCGGTCTGCTCTTCGCCGGCTTCAGCCGGAGCAGCGCCAGCGCCGCCAGCGGCGGGCATGGCCATGGCGACCGGGGCAGCGGCGCTGACGCCCCACTTTTCTTCCAGCAGCTTCGACAGTTCGGCGGCTTCGAGGACGGTCAGCTTGGACAGGTCTTCGACGATCTTGGACAGGTCGGTCATAGTTCGTTTTCCTTCGGAGGATTGGGTTCAGTAGAGATTATGCAGAGATGGAAGCGGTCGCTCAGGCGGCGTCCTTGGCGGCGTAGGCGCTGAACACCCGAGCCAGTTGAGACGCCGGAGCCTGAACCACGCCGGCGACCTTGGTCGCGGGGGCGTTGAGCAGACCCAGCAGGGTGGCGCGGATCTGGTCCAGCGACGGCAGTTTGGACAGGGTTTCGATACCCTTGGCGTCCAGCACCTTGTCGCCCATGAAGCCGCCCTGGACGACGAATTTGTCGTTGCCCTTGGCGAACTCCGCGGTGACCTTGGCGGCCGTCACCGGGTCAGAGGCGTAGGCGATGCCCACCGGACCCTTGAACAGGGGGTGGTATTCGCTGCCCTCGTCGGCTTCGAGCGCCTTCAGCGCCAGGCGGTTCTTGACCACCTTGAACGCGCCACCTTCTTTGCGAAGGCGGATACGCAGGTCTTCCATTTCCGCAACGGTCAGACCCAGGTTGTGGGTCACGACCACGGCGCCGGCGTCGGCGAAGACGCCCTTCAGCGTCTCGATCGACTCGGCCTTTTGTGCGCGGTCCATTGCGGTCTCCAGTCTTGGTATTCGCCGCTGGGGTTATTCCCGGCGACGGATTTGGCTCAGGCCCCGCATCGCTGCGAGACGTTGAACCGGTCGTATTGTCCGAAGGAAGCGCGAACCCGATCCGTCCCGGTTGCGGGACCGACCAGCGTCCGTTGCGACCCCATCTCCCCACGGCGTCAGAAGGCTTTCTGACAGTTACGGCATGGGTGGCCCCCACGCCCCGAAGTTCTCGGACAGGACCGTCACGGCGCGGGGCCATGACGGAGAAGCGGCGCTCATACAAGCGTCGGGCCGGAAAATCAACGGCGACTATGTCGGCGGTCTGAATTCCTGGATCATCGCGCCCAACTCGGCTTCATCGACCGCGGCGGCCGCCTCGACGAGCGTGAACCAACGGCGGCTCCGTTGGGCGACTTCCTTCCAGTCGGCCAACTCCCGCGTGACCCGCAGGGCGAAGACGTTGACCTCCGTCGGGCGCGGCGCCCGGCGTTTCAGGCGCTTCATATAGCGGAAGGTCCCGATGGGGGCGTTCTGGACCTCGCCCAAGACTCCCGCCTCCTCCCACGCCTCCTCGGCCGCGGCCTGGGCGTCGGTCTTGCCCGGCATCCGGCCGCCCTTGGGCGTGACCCAGCGGCCCGTATCGCGCGAGGTGACCAGCAGGATCTCGATCATTCCGTCCTGTCCCGACCGCCAGCAAAGGGCGGCGACCTGAACCCGCTCGGCCCGCGGACGCGGGGCGGCGTCGGTCATGTCAGGAAGGCTCCGCCCAGCCAGAAGAACAGGGCCGCGATCGCCGCCGCCGCAGGCATGGTCACAAACCAGGCCGTCACGATCCGTCGCGCCACGCCCCAACGCACGGCCGAGGCCCGGCGCGCCGCGCCCACGCCGACGATGGCCCCGGTGATGGTGTGGGTCGTCGACACCGGAATGCCCAGGCCCGTGGCCAGGAACAGGGTGATGGCCCCGCCCGTCTCGGCGCAGAAGCCCTGTTGCGGGCTAAGCCGGGTAATCCGCGATCCCATGGTGTGAACGATGCGCCAACCGCCGAACAAGGTCCCCAGGGCGATGGCCGCCTGACAGGTGATGACCACCCAGAACGGCACGTGGAACTCGGTCCCGGCCGGGGCGCGGGACATCAGCAACACGGCGATGATGCCCATGGTCTTTTGCGCGTCATTGCCGCCGTGTCCCAGCGAATAGGCCGAGGCGGAAACGAATTGCAGACGCCGAAACACCTTGTCCGCGAAACTGGGGTTGGCCTTCATGAAGACCCAGGACACGACCAGAACAAGGGTCAGGGCCAGGGCGAAACCGACGGCGGGCGACAGGAAGATGGCGAACACCGTCTTGGTCACGCCGGCCACGACGATGGCGCCGGTTCCCGCCTTGGCGACCCCCGCACCCAGCAGACCGCCCACCAGGGCATGAGAGCTGGACGACGGTATGCCCCACAGCCAGGTGATGACGTTCCAACTGATGGCTCCCATCAGGGCGCCGAAGATCACTCGGTCCGAGATGACGACCGGATCAATGATACCGCGCCCGATGGTGTCGGCCACGTGCAGGCCGAAGAACAGGAAGGCGATGAAGTTGAAGAAGGCCGCCCAGCCCACGGCGTAGATCGGCGGCAACACGCGGGTGGCGACGATGGTGGCGATCGAGTTCGCCGCGTCGTGCAGGCCGTTCAGAAAGTCGAACAGCAGGGCGACGCCGATCAGGAACCACAGGATCAGCAGGGCGTGGTCCATGGCGCCCTACAGGTGCTCGACCAGAACGCCGTTTATGCGATTGGCCACGTCCTCGAACCGGTCGACCACCTTCTCCAGGTGATCGTAGATCTCGGCGCCGATGACGAAGTCCAGAGCCTGCCCGCCACGGTGCAGAAGGAACAGAGCCTTCATGCCCTCGTCATACAGGGTGTCGCTCTGGCTCTCCAACCGGGCGACCTGTTCGGTCAATTCGTTCAGCCGTTCGTGGTTCCTGCGCATATCCGGCAACAAGGCCACCGCCTCGGCCGTCAGGGCCGCGCACTCCACGGCCACATCGCCCAGTTCGCGCATCTTGGGGGCGAAGGCGGTCTGTTCGTATAGACCCACGACCTTGGCGGTCTTCTGCATCTGGTCGATGGCGTCGTCCAACGAATTGGTCAGCCCGCGAATATCGGAACGGTCGAATGGAGTGATGAAGCTGCGGCGCACGGCGAACAGCACCTCGCGGGCGACATCGTCGGCCTCATGCTCATAATCGACGATGGTTTGGCGCCAGTGATCCGTTTCGGTCCCGCCGTCGAGCATACGACGCAGCGCGTCCGCGCCCTTCACCAGGGTCTGGGCGTGGGCGTCGAACAGGCGGAAGAAATTGTCCTCGCGCGGCAACAACGCCTGAAACCATCTGAGCATGGGGTCTCCTCCGGCGGAATTCTTGGACAGGCCGTCCGTCCACGCTTCCGCGAGTCCCGTCAACCCGTCAGACGGCGGAGGGTCCGTCACATACGGAAAAAGGGCGGCGATCCGAAGACCGCCGCCCTATTCTTTTCGCCCTATCGCTCGACGCGCGGCGTCTCGCGGCTTGAGGGCGCTTCTTGCCCTATCGCTCGCGACGCGGTCGCTTGCGGCTTGAGGACGTCAGGCCGGGTCGGATCGGGAGATCCCGAAGCGCCGACGACTGCGGCCCGATATCAGGCGCCCAGCGAGGCCGGGTCGACCTTGAAGCCCGGACCCATCGTCGAGGACAGGCTGATGCGCTTCACATAGGTGCCCTTGGCGCCCGACGGCTTGGCTTTCACCAGGGCGTCGACATAAGCCTTCACGTTGGCTTCCAGGGCTTCCTGGGTGAACGAGGCCTTGCCGATGCCGCCGTGGGCGATGCCGGCCTTTTCGACGCGGAACTCGACGGCGCCGCCCTTGGCGTCCTTGACCGCCTGGCCGACGTTCGGGGTCACGGTGCCGACCTTGGGGTTCGGCATCAGGCCGCGCGGACCCAGCACCTTACCCAGACGGCCGACCAGGGCCATCATGTCGGGGCTGGCGATGACGCGGTCGAAGTCCATCAGGCCGCCGTTGATCTGCTCGTACAGATCCTCGGCGCCGACGTATTCGGCGCCGGCCGCCTTGGCTTCCTCGGCCTTGGCGTCCTTGGCGAAGACGGCGACGCGAACGTCGCGGCCCGTGCCGGACGGCAGGCTGACCACGCCGCGAACCTGCTGGTCGGCGTGACGCGGGTCGACGCCCAGGTTGACGGCGATTTCGATCGACTCATCGAACTTGGCCTTGGCGTTGTCCTTGACGGCCTTGATGGCGTCGGCGAACGGCATCAGGGCGTCACGGTCGCCCGTCCAGGCCTGGATGCGCTTGGCTTGCTTGGCCATGATCTTAGCCCTCCACCACGTTCAGGCCCATCGCGCGGGCCGAGCCTTCGATGATCTTCGACGCGGCGTCGAGGTCGTTGGCGTTGAGATCCTTCATCTTCTTCTCGGCGATTTCGCGCAGTTGGCTGCGCTTGATCTTGCCGACGGTTTCGCGGCCGGTCAGCTTGGCGCCCGACTTCAGGCCGACGGCCTGCTTCAGGTACCAGGTCGCCGGGGGCGTCTTGGTGATGAAGGTGAACGACTTGTCCTGATAGACGGTGATGACGGTCGGCAGGGGCGTGCCCTTGCCTTCCTTCTCGGTCCGCGCGTTGAACTCCTTGCAGAAGCCCATGATGTTGACGCCGCGCTGACCCAGGGCCGGGCCGATCGGCGGCGACGGAGTCGCGGAGCCGGCGGGCACCTGCAGCTTGATGTAGCCGAGAATCTTCTTGGCCATTGGTCTCTCCTATGAAGCGGGGAAGCTAATCCCCACGGATGAGCCGTGGTCGGGCATGGCTGCCTCCCACGGATTTCCCGCATCGTCCGGCGGGCCGGTCGAAACGAAGGCGGGCGTGTATCAGAGCGCCCCCGCAAAAGCAAACGGCGGCCCGAGAGCCGCCGTCGCAATACAAGGATGTCGGCGCCGGATCAGGCGGCAACTTTCTCCACTTGGCCGTACTCCAGGTCCACCGGGGTCGGGCGGCCGAAGATGGACACGGCCACGCGCAGGCGGGCGTTGTCCTCGTCGACGCTCTCGACCTGGCCGTCGAAGCTGGCGAACGGGCCGTCGATGACCTTGACGGTCTCGCCGATGTCGAAACGGATGGTGGGTTTGGGACGCTCGACGCCCTCTTCCACGGCGCCGATGATGTTCTGGACCTCGCGCTCCGAGACCGGCAGCGGCTTGGTGCCGCCCGCGGCGCCCAGGAAGCCGGTGACCTTCGGCGTGTTCTTGACCAGGTGATAGGCGTCGTCGGTCAGCTCCATCTTCACCAGCACATAGCCGGGGAAGAATTTGCGCTCAGAGTTCACCTTGCGGCCGCGACGGATCTCAACGACGTCCTCGGTCGGCACCAGGATTTCGGAGAAATTATCCTCCAGCCCCTGTTGCTTGGCCTGCATACGCAGTTGCTCGGCGACCTTCTTTTCGAAGTTCGAATAGGCGTGGACGATGTACCACTTGTGGCGCGGATTCGAGGTCGGGGCGGGCGCTGCATCGGTCATGAGCGGATTCCTTACGAGCCGAAGGCGACGATGTAGCGGAAGGCGATGCCCAGCAGGCTGTCCACGATCCAGAAGAAGGCGGCGGCCAGCAACACCATGATCAGCACCATCACCGAGGTGATCCAGGTCTCCTTGCGGCTGGGCCACACGATCTTGCGGCCTTCGGCGCGCACCTGGCTGAAGAATTGGGCGGGCGACGTGCGCGGCTTGGCCGGCGCGGAAGCATCGACCGTCACGGTCTGGGCGCCCGCTGCGGCGGGGGCGGCGCCGGTGTTCCGGCGGCCGATCTTGGACTTGGCCTTGGCCATTCAGCGTCTCTTCGCACAATTGATCCTGTCGCCGCAGATGGGGTGTCCCATCCGGCGGCGACAGGGGGAAATGGCAGGAGTTGGGGGACTCGAACCCACGACCCCCGGTTTTGGAGACCGGTGCTCTACCAGCTGAGCTAAACTCCTAGACGAACGGCTGCCTTCGCAGCCATCGCCAGACCGGCGCGTATGCCCGACCAGGGCGGGGTTTTCAAGGGCGCTGCGTCAGTTTCCGGCGGCGGCGGCGCGGGCGGCGGCTTCGTCTTCCGGCGTGATGACGGCGCGGAACACCAGCTTGTCGATGCGGCGGTCGTCCATGTCGATCACCTCGACCTCGAACCGGCCCAGTTGCAGAACCTCGCCCTCCTGCGGCACGCGCGACAGTTCGTGCAGAACCAGCCCCGCGACCGTGTGAAAGCCTTCGCGTTCGCCGAAATCCTCGCCCAGTTCGTCGGACAGTTCGTCCAGATCGGTCTGGCCGTCGACCAGCCAACTGCCGTCTTCCTGGCGATGGATATAGGTCTGGCCCTCGTCGTGTTCCTCGTGGAAATCACCGGCAATCATTTCCAGCAGGTCCGTCGCCGTGACCACGCCTTCGAAGGCGCCATATTCATCGACCAGGAAGGCCATGTGCACCTTGGACGCCTTCATGATCTCCAGCGCCTTCAGCACCGAGGTCGACTGCGGGATGAAGGCCGGTGTCTGGACCAGGCGTTCGACATTGAACTCGCCATTGTCCAACAGACTGTCCAGCAGGTCCTTCTTGTGCACCACGCCCAGCGGATTATCGACGTCGTTTTCGCGCGCCACGACGATGCGCGAATAGGGGCAGGTGCGGATCTCCTCGCGCAGTTGCTCCTCGGGATCGTCCAGGGCGATCCAGAACACCTCGTGGCGCGGCGTCATGGCCACGCGGATCGGCCGGTCGCCCAGGGTCAGGATCTCTTCGATCATCTCCTGCTCTTCCGGCTCGATCAGACCGGCCGAGGTGCCCTCGGCGATCATGGTCTCGACCTCCTCCTGGGTCACGTCGGAACCGTCGCGATCCTTGACGCCCATGACCTTGAGGATGCCGCTGGTGGAGGCCGTCAGCAGCAGGACGAACGGCTTCAGCACGATCGCCAGGGTCGAGATCGGCGCGGCGGTCTTGGACGCGATGACCTCAGGGAAGATCAGGGCCAGCCGCTTGGGCACCAGTTCGCCGACGATCAGCGAGACATAGGTGATGAAGACCACCACCCCGGCGGTGGCGATGACTTCCGAATAGGGCGCCAGGGCCGGAGCCGCCGCCTCCAGCATCCGATCCAGCTCGCCCGCGATGGCCGCCTGGCCATAGGCGCCGGCCAGGATGCCGATCAGGGTGATTCCCACCTGCACGGCCGACAGGAAATGCGTCGGCTCCTCGGCCAGCTTCAAGGCCGCGCGCGCGCCGCGGTCCCCCCGCTCGGCCCGGCTTTGCAGTTTGGACTTGCGTGACGAGACGACCGCCATCTCGGTCATGGCGAACAGGCCGTTCAGCACCACGAGCAGCAGTACGACGGCGATGGCGATGGCTAACATCTAGGGAGAAGGAACCGACGCGGCGCGACAGTCGGCGTCCGCGAGAACGATACTAGGGCCAAATTTCGCCGGACGCCATGGCGGATCAGGCGGCGCGGCCGATCTCGACCGAACCATAGGCGCCGCGCCGACCGGGATCGGCCGCCGCGCAGGCGCTCATGCCGATGATCACGCCGATGAAGATGCCGATATGAAGCGCGCGCCGCATGGTTTCCCAAACCTTAACGTCCCGCCGAAAGCTAGACGCCGCCGCCGGGCGCCGCGCAAGCGCCGTCGTCCGTCAGGCGAGGAACAGGGTTAAGGCGCCCCCTCAAAGACAAAACCCCCGTCGGATGTCTCCGACGGGGGTTCATTATGCTTGGCCTTCGCCCGTCTCGTTCGCGCTCAAGCCGCGAGCGTCCGCGACGCGAGCGTTAGCGCACCAAGGTGCTTACTCGATGATCTTGGAGACGACGCCGGCGCCGACGGTGCGGCCGCCTTCGCGGATGGCGAAGCGCAGGCCCTGGTCCATGGCGATCGGGGTGATCAGCTCCACGGTCAGTTCGGCGTTGTCGCCCGGCATGATCATCTCCACGCCTTCCTTCAGGTGCACGATGCCGGTCACGTCGGTCGTGCGGAAGTAGAACTGCGGACGATAGTTGGTGAAGAACGGCGTGTGACGGCCGCCCTCTTCCTTGGTCAGGATGTAGGCCTCGGCCAGGAATTTCGTGTGCGGGGTGATCGAACCCGGCTTGCACAGCACCTGGCCGCGCTCCACGTCCTCACGCTTGGTGCCGCGCAGCAGCACGCCCACGTTGTCGCCGGCCTGACCCTGGTCCAACAGCTTGCGGAACATCTCCACGCCCGTGCAGGTCGTCTTCTGAACCGGACGGATGCCGACGATCTCGACTTCCTCGCCGACCTTGACGATGCCCTTCTCGACGCGACCCGTCACCACGGTGCCGCGGCCCGAGATCGAGAACACGTCTTCCACCGGCATCAGGAACGGCAGGTCCACCGGACGCTCCGGCTGCGGAATGTAGTCGTCGACCGTCTGCATCAGCTCCAGCACGCGCTGCTCGCCGATCTCAGGCGTCACGCCGTCCGTCGCCGCCTTGGCCGAACCCTTGGTGATCGGAATGTCGTCGCCCGGGAACTGGTACGACGAAAGCAGCTCGCGCACTTCCATCTCGACCAGCTCCAGCAGCTCCTCGTCGTCGACCAGGTCCACCTTGTTCATGAACACCACCAGCGCCGGAACCCCGACCTGACGGGCCAGCAGAATGTGCTCGCGCGTCTGCGGCATCGGGCCGTCGGCGGCCGAAACCACCAGGATCGCGCCGTCCATCTGCGCCGCGCCCGTGATCATGTTCTTCACATAGTCGGCGTGGCCCGGGCAGTCGACGTGGGCGTAGTGACGGTTCGCCGTCTCATATTCCACGTGCGCCGTGTTGATCGTGATGCCCCGCGCCTTCTCTTCCGGCGCAGCGTCAATGTCCGCATAGTTCATCGCCTTGGCGCCGCCAGCCTTCGCCAGCGTCATCGTGATCGCCGCCGTCAGCGTCGTCTTGCCGTGGTCAACGTGACCAATCGTGCCGATGTTGCAATGCGGCTTGGTGCGTTCAAACTTTTCCTTGGCCAT
>JAFLCT010000047.1 GCA_017302335.1 Caulobacterales bacterium
GGTGTTCGGGCTGGGGCGCGGGCGCGGCGGGGGCGCCCAGGCGCCGGGCCACGGCGGCTTGCAGGTCATCGGCGAAGCTTTCCAGTCGGCCGGTGAACTTGCCCGCGTCGATCGAGAATTTGTTGTAGGCGATATAGGCCGGAATGGCCGCCGCCAGGCCGATGGCCGTGGCGAACAGGGCCTCGGCGATGGCCGGAGCCACGGTGGTCAGATTGGTGTTGCCCGCCGCCGCGATGCGCCCGAAGGCGTTCATGATGCCCCAGACCGTGCCGAACAGGCCGATGAAGGGCGAGGCCGTGGCCACCACCGACAGCACGCCCAGTCCGTTCTCGATCCGTTGTCCCTCGCGCGCGATCAGACTGTCCAGCGCCCGGTCGATCCGCGCCATCAACAGATTGGCCTGATGTTCGTTCAGCGCCCCGCGCGTCCGCGCCTCGCGCCAGTCGGCCAAGGCGATGACCAGCATACGCGGCAGCGGCTGGCTGGGGTCGGGTCCGGCCTGGGCCGCCACCTCTTCCAGCGACCGGCCCGAGCCGACGGCGCGCTCGAAGGCGTCGGCCTGGCGGTTCAGGGCGGTGAAGCGCACGGCCTTGTCGATGATCACCGCCCACGACCAGATCGAGGCCCCGGCCAGCCCCACCATCACGGCCTTGACCACCCAGTCGGCGGTCATAAACAGCTCGACGGGGTTCAGCATGGCGGCGTCGGCGGGCGTGGTCATGAAAAGTCCTGCGTCTCGTTCATCCCGATAGCGCCGGGACGGCGTGGCGGTTGTGTGGCGCCGGGTCTAGCGGGCCGTGGCTGTTGCGTCACGCCCTTGCGCCTGACAGGCGCGTGATCGGCTCAGCCGCCAAGCGCCAGCCACGGCCGGATCCGATCGACCAACCCCGCCGTCGGTCGTCGGGGCCGCCCGTCCAGATGGATGCACGCCGCCGTCACATCGGCCGTGCACAGCGTCTCCTCGCCGCGCGTGATCGCCTGTTCGATGATCAGCCGGGGTCCCTTGATCGCCTCATAGCGGGTGCGCACCATCAGGGCGTCGTCGATGCGCGCGGGCTTGAGAAATTTGACGGTCATCTCGGCCACCACGAAGGCCAACGGCGGCTCGGCCTCCAGTAGCTCGGCATGGCCGATCCCCGCGGCCCGCAGGAAGTCCGACCGCCCGCGCTCGAAATAGCGCAGATAGTTGGCGTGATAGACCAGGCCGGTGAAGTCGGTGTCCTCGTAATAGACCCGCACCGGCAGCCGGTGCTCACGGCCCGCGAACGCCCCCATGGTCGGTTGGTCGGTCATGCGGCGGGCGGATCCAGGATGAAGGCCAGCGGGGTGTTCGCCGCCGGCAGACAGCTCCGGTCCACGGGCGCGAAGGGATCGCGCAGGAAGTCCCGGGCCATGGCGCGGGTGCAGGGGCTGGACCCGATCACGCCGTGGGTGGCGTTGACGACGATGACCACCTGGCTGTTCGCATAGCCGCGCGCGGCGGCTTCGGTCAGGGGCGGCGGGCAGCCGGGGTCGATCTCGGCGGCGACGAACAGGGTGGGAATGTCGGTCGTCACCGGCGCGTTCTCGATCGGGTCGGCGGGGCGTTCGCCCACGGCGGCGCAGACATCGAACAGGCGCGACAGCGACGGAACCAGAACCTCGGCTACCGGATCGCCCGCCGCGCCCGCGACCAGACGCGCCTTGGATTCGAACGGCAGCTCTTCCTTGCACAGATGGGCCATGTGCTGGCCTTCGAAATAATAGGTCCGGTCCTCGGCGATCTCGGCGATCGGCGTCAGGTCCCCGGCGATGATCTTGGCGATATCGGCGGGCAGGCGGCGCACGCCGACGCGGCTGTAGGTGGTGTCCATCAGGAAGGCGGACAGGTCGTCGACGGTGAAGGTGCGGCCGTCCGCGCCGGTGACCGGTCCCGCCAGCCAGCGGCGCGCCTCGGCGTCGAAACGGGCCTGCATATCGGGATATCGGGCGGCGCAGTCGGCCTGGGCCGCGCATTTGGCCAGGATGATGCGGACGGCGGCCGAGACCTGTTCGGGCGTGCCGACGGCCCAGTTGCCCTCGGGCGGCCAGGGGCTGTCCATCACCGCCGCGCGAACGATCTGGGGCTGATGGGTGATGACGGCGGCCTCGATGCGCGGCCCATAAGAGCCGCCGCGCAGGTCGATCTTCTCCAGGCCCAGCACCTGGGCCAGGTCGCGCACGTCGTCGGCGATGGCGGCGGCGTTGTACCAGTTCAGATCGACGCCCTTGGCCTGCCAGTCCCTCAGACAGGCGATCAGGCCGTCCCGGTCTTCATCCGACGGCGGCCCGGCGTCGGTCAGCTCCACGCCGGGACAGTCCATCGACGGCGACCCTCGGCCCGCGCCGCGCTGATCGAAGAAGATCATGTCCTGATCGACGGCGAAGATGTCGGGGTTCTGCTGGGCTGCGCGCAGCGCGCCGCCCACGCCGGGGGTCGAGGCGCCGCCGGGTCCGCCATGGAAGTTGACCACCGGCGGCAACGCCCGGCCCGAGGCGTCGCGATAGGGGTTGGACGCCTTGACGATCACCACGGCGATGTCGATCCGTCGGTCGCTGGAGCCGTCGCGCGCCTCATCGACCGTCAGGGTCCCGCAGCGCACCTCGCGCACGCCGGCGGGCCAGTCGGCCGGGCAGGGGATGTCGCTGAAGACGGGATCGGCGGCCTGGGCGGGGGGGCTGAGGGTCGAGACGCCGGCGAGCACGGCCACGGCCGCGAGAAGGCGAAGGATCATGGGACGGGACTCCTGTTCCCGCAGCCTATGAGCGGCGTCCCGTTCCTGGCAAGGCGGCGATGATCAGGACGCCGCCACGCCAGGCCGCTGGGCGAAACCAGGGCAGTATCTGTCGCGCGTCTCGGCGAATTCGCGCGGCAGGGGGTCGTCGCCGAACAGGATGCGCTGGGGCCGCGAGACGAAGGCCACCGCCGCCTGACCCGGCCCGCGCGCCGCATAGCCGCACGACACGGCGCCTATGCCCGCTTCGATGTAGCGGACCTCGGCGCCTCGCCCCAGTTCGGCGCGCACCTGACGCAGGGCGCGTTGGCCCGCGCTCTCGGGTTCGCGGAACAGGCCGCCCTCATGCGCCACCTTCCAGACGGCCGCTGCGCCCAGGGCCAGCACCAGCACGCCCAGGGCGGCGATCAGGCGGTCTGTCTGACGGCGTCGGTCGCTCATGGGCGGATCATGCCGGGCTTCAGCCCCACGGCAAGCCCTACTTGCCGCCGAACAGGTCAGAGGCTTGCGGCGTCTTGGGCGGTTCGGCCAGGCCCAGGTGGGCGTAGGCGCGGGCGCAGGCCATGCGGCCGCGCGGGGTGCGCTGGATGAACCCCTGTTGCAGCAGATAGGGTTCGATCACGTCCTCGACCGCGTCGCGGGCCTCGGCGATCGCCGCCGCCAGCGTGTCCATGCCCACCGGCCCGCCGCCGTAGTTCTCGATCAGGGCCTTCAGGAAGCGCCGGTCCAGGCTGTCCAGCCCCGCCTCGTCCACCTCCAGTCGAGACAGGGCGCGGGCGGCCGTGATCCGGTCGATGCGCGCGGCGGCCTCGGCGTCGGCGAAGTCGCGCACCCGGCGCAGCAACCGTCCGGCCACGCGCGGCGTGCCCCGCGACCGCGCCGCGATCTCCAGCGCCCCGTCTTCGGTCATGGCGACGCCCAGTTTGCGCGCCGCGCCCATGACCACCTTGGTCAGGTCCTCAGGCGAATAGAACTCCAACCGCAGCGGAATGCCGAACCGGTCTCTCAGCGGCGTCGCCAGCAGGCCCGCCCGCGTCGTCGCCCCGACCAGGGTGAAGGGCGCCAGGTCGATGCGCACCGACCGCGCCGAGGGTCCCTCGCCGATGATCAGGTCCAGCACATGGTCCTCCATGGCCGGATACAGGATCTCCTCGACCGCTGGGGCCAGTCGATGGATTTCGTCGATGAACAGGACGTCGCGCGGCTCCAGATTGGTCAGGATCGCCGCCAGGTCGCCTGCCTTGGCCAGGATCGGACCCGAGGTGGCGCGAAAGCCCACGCCCAGTTCGCGCGCCACGATCTGGGCCAGGGTCGTCTTGCCCAGCCCCGGCGGGCCGAACAGCAGCACATGATCCAGCGCCTCGGCCCGCCCGCGCGCCGCCTCGATGAAGACCTTCAGATTGCCCTTGGCCTGGGGCTGGCCGACGAATTCATCCAGCGTCTGCGGCCGCAGGGCGCGGTCGTGGCCCTCGCCTGGGGCGGGCTGGCCGGAAATGATGCGGTCGTCAGTCATGTCGACCCCAGGCGGCGAGCGGCGAGCAGTGCTAGTGAGCAAGGGGTGAGTATGCCGACGCGGGCTGACTCACTGCTGCGCTCACGCCTCACTCGCCGCTCCCTGTTCATCGTCCCAACTCCTGCAAGGCCGCCCGGATCACCGCCGACAGATCGGCGTCCTCGCCTAGGCGCAGCACGGCCTGGTCCACGGCCCGACGGGCGTTGACCTCGGCCATGCCCAGACCCAGCAGGGCCGACACCGCCTCGCCGGTCAGGCTGGGCGCGGCGGCCGCAACCGGCGTGTGCACGCCGGACGCCGAGGGGGTGAAGCTGGGATCGCCCAGCGGCTTGCCCTTCAGTTCGGTGACGATGCGCAGGGCCAGTTTCGGTCCCACGCCGTTGGCGCGAGCCACCGCCGCCTTGTCCTCGCGCGCCACGGCCTGGGCTAGCTCGCCGGGCGGCAGTACGTCCAGCACGCTCAAGGCCGCCTTGGGACCCACCCCCTGAATGCCGGTCAGGGTGGTGAAGGCGCGCCGGTCGTCGCGGGTCAGGAAGCCGTACAGGCGCGGTCCGTTCTCCTGGCTCCAATTCGTCTCGATATGCAGCACCGCCTCGTCGCCGGGCGCCGGCAGCCGTTGCAGGGTCCGCGCCCCGCAGGCGACGACATAACCCACCCCGGCGCAGTCGATGACGCAGTGATCCGGCTCGACCTCGGCCAGCACGCCTCTCAGTCGCCCGATCACGCCGCGACCCTCTTCATCTTGCGCAACTGCGCGTGGGTCAGGGCCACGGCCAGGGCGTCGGCGGCGTCGGCCTTCACCTCTCCGGCGGTCGGCAACAGGCGTCTGACCATGAAGGCGACCTGGCCCTTGTCGGCGTGGCCGGCGCCGACCACGGCCTTCTTGATCAGGTTCGGCGCATATTCCGCCACCGTCAGGCCGCGCCGCGCCGGGGCCAGCATGACCGCCGCCCGCGCATGGCCCAGTTTCAGCGTCGAGACCGGGTTCATGTTGACGAACACCTCCTCGATCGCCGCCTCGTCGCAGGCGTGGGCGGCGCAGATCTTCGTGACCGCCTCCAGCAGATGCAGCAGCCGCTCGCTGAAGGGGGCGGTCTCGGGCGGGGTCACGACGCCGTGCGCGATCCAGCGCAGCCGCGACCCCTCGGCCGCGATCACGCCCCATCCGGTGCGCCGCAGACCGGGGTCCAGCCCCAGGATTCGAGTCGTTTCGTTCGCCATCCGTTCCAGTCATGCCGCAAACAAGGTTGACGGACAATGACCGGATGTCGCCGCCGCCCCTATTCGTCGCGCGGGATCACCGAAAAGCCGGCCACGTCGGGGCGTTCGGTCAGGCGTCGGCACAGGCCGTCGATGTCCAGCGGGGTCGGTCCCTTGGCCTTGACGATGTGTTCGTGGTTCACGCCCTCGCGGCCGACGACGTGGCCGATCCGCATGGCTTTGATCCCGAACTCGGCCAGCAGGTCGCGCAAGGCCCGCTCGCTGGGCGCCTGACCCCGCACCCAGGTCAGGGTGATGTCCAGCACTGCGATGTGCGGCAGGCGCGCGTCAAGCAGGCGCAGGATCGCCAGCACCGTCAGGGTCGCCGCGGTTCCCACCAGGGCCAGCATCGGCATACCGACGCCGAACAGAACGCCGATGGCCGAGGTCGTCCACA
Organism: Caulobacterales bacterium; assembly: GCA_017302335.1. GTDB lineage: Bacteria > Pseudomonadota > Alphaproteobacteria > Caulobacterales > Caulobacteraceae > Brevundimonas. Next base: position 5,924 of record JAFLCT010000047.1, read on the forward strand.
ACGAGGCCGCCGTGGTCAGTCCCTTGACCGAAAATCCCTCGCGGAAGATCACCCCGGCGCACAGAAAACCGATGCCGGTCAAAAGGCCGTGCGCCATCCGCGTCGGGTCGATGACCACGTTCTGACCGGGCAGGGCGACAAAGGTCCAGGTCGCCTGATGCATGGCCGCCAGCATCAACATACAGGAGGTCAGACACACCAGGGTGTGGGTGCGAAAACCGGCCGGATGCCCCTGATAGGTGCGTTCCATCCCGATCAGGCCGCCCGCGGCCATGGCCGCTGCGACCGGCCACAGCAGATTCAGGTCGAAGTGCAATTTTCGCTCCGCAAACTGACGAATCGCCAGCCTACGCCCACGCCTCGCCGAACCGCAAGCCGCCTACGTTTCGCAGCGGCGTATGCGCGGCGAAACAGCCCCTCACCCTGCGTATTTCGCCAGGTCCTCGTCCGAGATGTCCTCGTTGGAATAGACGGCCGAGACGTCGTCTTCGGCGTCCAGCGCGTCCAGCAGCTTCATCAGCGTGCCGACCGCCTCGCCCGTGACCGGCGCTTCCGACTGGGGCTTCCAGACGATGGCCGTCGATTTCGGATCGCCCAGGATCTTGGACATGGCCTCGGCCACCTCGTTCAGGTCTTCGAAGGCGGTCCAGATGGTGTGGCCCGGCGCGTCCTCATAGATGTCGGGCTTGACCAGGTCGCTCTCGACGTCCTGCGCCCCGGCCTCGATGGCGGCCTCCATCACGGCGTCCTCGGCGCCAGCCTCGGCGGCGTAGGTGATCTTGCCGACCCGGTCCCACATGAAGGCCACTGAATTCATCTCACCCAGCGCCCCGCCGTTCTTGGCGAAGGCGGCGCGGACGTTGGCGCCGGCCCGGTTGCGGTTGTCGGTCAGCACCTCGACGATCACGCCGACGCCGCCGGGACCGCGGCCCTCGTAACGGATCTCCTCCATCGTATCGACATCGCCGGCGATGGCCTTCTTGATCGCCCGATCAATGTTGTCCTTGGGCATGGACTCGGCCTTGGCGTTGTTGACCGCCAGGCGCAGGCGCGGGTTCATAGCCGGGTCCGGCATCCCCGACTTGGCCGCCACGGTGATGTCGCGCGACAATTTGGAGAACAGCTTGGAGCGCACCGCGTCGGCGCGACCCTTGCGGTGCATGATGTTCTTGAATTTGGAATGGCCGGCCATGGAAGTCTCTTCTTTGGGCGCTAACGCTCGCGCCGCGGGCGGAGCGGCTTGAGCGCCGTCGCGGGCCGGGTCGTCTAACCCAGAGCGGGCGTCCTGTCACGGTCACGGAACCGCAAGGGTTCGCGGCGTATTATGCCGCCGAACCAGGAGAGGACGCCATGGGCGCCGAAGACATTCTGATCGACGACGACATCTATGACGACGACCTGCACGGCGACTACGCCGAGGCCGACATCGTCGAATGGTACGAGGCCCGGCCCGTGACCGTATCGACCGCGGTCGCCACCGGCTCGATCGTCGCGGCTTTCGCCTTGGGCGTCCTGACCGCCGTCGGCGTCCTGGCCCTGACGGGTCGACTGGACGATTAGAACAGAGACTCTCCCTCCCCGTACGGGGAGGGCGGCGCACAGCGCCGGGTGGGGAGGGTTTGGCGACACACGCCCGAGCCTGACGTGCCGAAACGCCCCCCCGTCTTCGCCTGCGGCTCAGACACCCTCCCCGAACGGGGAGGGAGAGGTCAGGTGCTCAGCCCTTCCGCGAACGTCCGAAGCCGGTCGGGAATCGCCACCGGCCGCATCGTCTCGCGCGCCACCATGACGTGGACGAAGAAGCCCTCGGCGCAGGCCTGATCCTCGTCATTCCTGAACAGGCCGACCTCGTAGCGGATGCTGGAGGCGCCGATGCGGCCCGCGCGCACGCCCGCATGGATCACGTCGGGATAGGCGGCCGAGGCGTGATAGCGACAGCCGCTTTCGACCGCCACGCCGATCACCGCGCCGCCCGTCACATCCAGCAGCCCGCTCTCGATCAGCAACTGGTTCACCGCCGTGTCGATGAAGGCGTAATAGACGACATTGTTGACGTGGCCGTAGGCGTCGTTGTCGGCCCAGCGCGTCGTCAGGGCGACGAAGCGGGCGTAATCGGCCCGGCGGCCCCGCACCTTGGCGCGCGGCGGTTTCTCGCTCATCGGAAACTCCCCTTGGCCGACGCGGTCCCGACCGCTTAGCCTGGGCGGGGGGAGATCGCCAGATGCAGACCAGAGCCGCCGTTCTTCGCGCCATGGGGACCGCTCGACCCTATGCCGAAACCCGCCCTCTGTCGGTCGAGACGGTGACCCTTAACCCGCCTGGTCCCGGCGAACTGCTGATCCGGGTCAAGGCGGCGGGCCTGTGCCATTCGGACCTCAGCGTCATTAACGGCGACCGGCCGCGCGTCATGCCCATGGTCTTGGGCCACGAGGCTGTCGGCGTGGTCGAGGCCCTGGGCGCTGGGATCGACGATCTGAATCTCGGCGACCATGTGGTCACGGTCTTCATGCCCTCGTGCGGCCACTGCGCCCCCTGCGCCGAGGGGCGTCCGGCCTTATGCGAACCGGGGTTGAAGGCCAATGTCGCGGGCGGGCTTCTGGGCGGCGGCGTGCGCCTGTCCAACGCCGAAGGTCCGTTGCACCATCACTTGGGTTGTTCCACCTTCGCCGAGCGGGCGGTGGTGTCGCGCCGCTCGGTCACGCCGATCGACAAGGCCGTGCCGTTCGAGGACGCGGCCCTGTTCGGCTGCGCCGTGCTGACCGGCGTGGGGGCGGTGGTCAACACGGCCGGGGTCAGGGCGGGCCAGTCGGTGGTCGTGGTCGGTCTGGGCGGGGTCGGCCTGACCGCCGTTCTGGGCGCGCTGGCCGCCGGGGCGTCGCCGGTGGTCACGGTCGATCTGGCCGAAGACAAGCTGGCCCTGGCCCGTTCGCTCGGCCCGGTCCTGACCGTCAACGCCGCCGATGCGGATGCGGTCGATCAGGTGCGCGCCCTGACCGACGGCGGGGCCGATGTCGCCCTGGAGTTCGCCGGCTCGGTTCGTGCTCTGGAAGCCGCCTGGGCCATGACCCGGCGGGGCGGGACCACGGTCACCGCAGGCCTGCCCCCGCCCGACGTCGCCGCCGCCATCAACGTCACCGCGCTGGTCGGCGAAGAACGCACGCTGAAGGGCAGCTATGTCGGAACCTGCGTCCCCTCCCGCGACCTGCCCCGCTATGTCGCCCTCTATCGCCAGGGCCGCCTGCCGGTCGATCGGCTGAAGAGCGGAACGATCACCCTCGACCAGATCAACGAAGGCTTCGACCGCCTGGCGGATGGCGAGGTGGTCAGGCTGGTGGTGACGTTTGAAGACTAGGGAGCGGATTCTCCCTCCCCGTTCGGGGAGGGTGGCGCACAGCGCCGGGTGGGGAGGGCTTGGCGACACACGCACCGAACCTGACTTGCCGAAACGCCCCCACCCGTCTTCACCTGCCGCTCAGACGCCCTCCCCGAACGGGGAGGGAGATGGCTAGGCGTTCCGACCCCGCACCAGATCCTCCACCACCGCCGGGTCGGCCAGGGTGCTGGTGTCGCCCAAACTCCCCAGCTCTCCCTCGGCGATCTTGCGCAATATCCGCCGCATGATCTTGCCCGACCGCGTCTTGGGCAGGCCCGGCGCCCACTGGATGACGTCGGGCGCGGCTATGGGTCCGATCTCGGCGCGGACGTGCTTGATCAGGTCGGCTCGCAGCGCCTCGCTCGGCTCGACCCCGGCCTTCAGTGTGACATAGGCGTAGATGCCCTGGCCCTTGATGTCGTGGGGAAAGCCGACCGCCGCCGCCTCGGCCACGGCGTCGTGGGCCACCAGGGCGCTTTCCACCTCGGCGGTGCCCATGCGATGGCCCGAGACGTTGATGACGTCGTCGACCCGGCCGGTGATCCAATAGTATCCGTCTTCGTCGCGGCGGCAGCCGTCGCCGGTGAAATACCGGCCCGGATAGGTCGAGAAATAGGTGTCGAAGAAGCGCTGCGGATCGCCATAGACGGTTCGCATCTGCCCCGGCCAACTGTCGGTGAGGCACAGATTGCCCGACACGGCGCCCGCCAGCGGCGCGCCCTCGGCATCCACGATCTCCAGTTCGACGCCGGGCAGGGGCTTGGTCGCCGACCCCGGCTTCAGCTCGGTCGCGCCAGGCAGGGGCGAGATCAGGATTCCGCCGGTCTCGGTCTGCCACCAGGTGTCCACGATCGGCAGCCGCCCCTCGCCGACCACCTCGTGATACCAGCGCCAGGCCTCCGGGTTGATCGGTTCGCCCACCGTGCCCAGCAAACGCAGCGACGTGCGGCTGGCGGCCTTCACCGGCCCGTCGCCCTCGCGCATCAAGGCCCTCAACGCCGTGGGCGCGGTGTAGAAGACATCGACCTTGTGCTTGTCCACGACGCGCCAGAAACGGCTGACGTCGGGATAGTTGGGCACGCCCTCGAACATCAGGGTCGTTCCGCCGTTGGCCAGCGGGCCATAGACGACATAGGAGTGACCCGTCACCCAGCCCACGTCGGCGGTGCACCAGAAGACCTCTCCCGGCCGGTGGTCGAACACGGTCTCATGGGTCCAGGCCGCCCAGAACAGGTATCCGCCGGTGGTGTGCAGCACCCCCTTGGGCTTTCCCGTCGATCCCGAGGTGTAGAGGATGAACAGCGGGTCCTCGGCGTTCATCGGCTCGGGCGGGCAGTCGGCCTTCACCCGCGCGGCCTCCAGGGCGTAGTCGTGGTCCCGGTCGGCGTCCATCGGCACGTCGGCGCCGGTGCGCCGGATCACCAGCACCGAGGTCACGCCCGAAACCTTCTTCAGCGCGGCGTCGACATTGGCCTTCAACGGCACGGTCCGGCCGCCGCGCAGACCCTCGTCGGCGGTGATGATCACGGTCGAGCCGCAGTCCTCGATCCGTCCGGCCAGGCTGTCGGGCGAAAAGCCGCCGAACACCACCGAATGCACCGCCCCGATGCGCGCACAGGCCAGCATGGCGTAGGCCGCCTCGGGGATCATCGGCAGATAGAGGGTGACCCGGTCGCCCTTGGCGACGCCGTGCGCCTTCAGCACATTGGCCATGCGGCACACCTGGGCGTGCAGTTCGCCATAGCTCACGGCCTTGGACTCCGCCGGATCGTCGCCTTCCCACAGGATGGCCGTCTTATCGCGCCGCGTCGCCAGATGCCGGTCGATGCAGTTGGCGCTGACGTTCAGAACCCCGTCCCAGAACCAGCGGATGCGGAAGTCGTCGGCGTGGAAGGACACGTCCTTGATCCCGGTCGGCGGGGTGATCCAGTCCAGCCGCCCGGCCTTTTCGGCCCAGAAGGCGTCCGGGTCGCGCCGCGCCGCCTGGCGCGCCGCCGCATAGGCGTCCCGGTCCATGTGCGCCCTGGCCGCGACCTTGGGATCGACCGGATAGACGTCGCGCTCGCTCATGCGTTCTGCTCCAGAATGGTCTCGACCTCGGCCCGTGTCGGCAAGGACAACTGCGCGCCCGGCCGCGTCGCCGCCAAGGCCCCGGCGGCGCAGGCGAAGTTCAGGGCGTCCGCCGGCGCCATGCCCTCCAGCAGGGCCACGGCGATGGCCCCGACGAAACAATCCCCGGCGCCGGTGGCGTCGACCGCCGTCACCCTGGGCGGCGTCGCCCAGGCCTGTTCGACGCCGCGATGGTAAAGGGTCGCGCCCCGTGCGCCGCGCGTGATCACCACCCGGCCGCCGCCGTGATGCAGCAGCTCGCCGTAAAAGGCCGCCTCGGTCTCGTTGACCACGATCAGGTCGGCGCGCCGCAACAGGCCTTCCGACACGGGGGCGGCCGGGGCCAGATTGGCGCAGACGAAGCCCGTCGCCCGGCCGACCGCCGCCTCCACCGTGTCGATCGGCAGCTCCAACTGCACGATCAGCGGCGTCTCGATCCGCTGCGGCAACTGCTCGGGGGTCGCCGCGTGATTGGCCCCGGCCGCGACCACGATCTGGTTCTCGCCCGTCGGGTCCACGGCGATCAGCGCCACGCCGGTCGCCAGGGCGTCGTCCGCGACCACGCCGCCGACATCGACGTCGGCCTCAATCAACAGGGCCAGGGCCTCTTCGGCCAGGGCGTCGCGCCCGACCCGTCCGATCATGGCCACGTCCGCGCCCAGCCGCTGCGCCGCCAGGGCCTGATTGGCGCCCTTGCCGCCCGGATGCCGCGCCAGGGTCGCCCCGGTCACCGTCTCGCCGGGCGCGGGCAGGCGGGGACCCGTCGCCACGAAGTCCAGGTTGATCGAGCCGACCACGGTGATCGCCGTCATGACGCGGCCCTGTTCAGGGTGTCGGTGATCAGGTCAAACACCCCCTGGCCGTCGGCCGCCACAGCCCAGCGATGCCGCGCCCTGGCCGGATCGACCCGGAATTCCACCGCCGTGTGGCCGCGCGTCAGCTCCGAGCGCGTCTCCACCTGAATGTCGCAGGGTCTCAGCTCGAACAGTTCGGGCCGCATCAGCCAGGCGACCGTGCAGGGGTCGTGCACCGGCGGGGCGTCCCAGCCGACAATCTTGCGCTCGACCGCTTGCGAGAACCGCATCATGGCCGCCGCCCAGCGCGCGCTGTCGCTGTCGATCGCCTCGATCGCCGCGATCCGGGCGTCGGTGGCGCGCACCTGATGGGTCGCGTCCAGACCGAACATCACCACCTCGCAGTCCGACGCCAGCACCTCGGCCGCCGCGTCGGGATCGGCCCAGACGTTGAACTCGGCCGAGGCGGTGATGTTGCCGCCCTCGCTGCGCGCCCCGCCCATGATCGAGACCGGTCCCAGCCGCTGCGCCAGCGCCGGTTCCTCGCGCAGGGCCAGGGCCAGGTTGGTCATCGGTCCCATGACCGCCAGGGCCACGGATTTTTCAGGCCGCGCCATGACCAGATTGATGATCGCATCCGCCGCATGGCCTTCGCTCAACGGCGTGTCCGGCTCGAACGGCGTGGCGTCGCCCAGCCCCTCGGCGCCGTGGAATTCGCCCGCTCCGGCCGGATCGCGGACCAGGGGCCTGTCGGCTCCGGCGAAGACCGGCACGTCCCCGCGCCTGGCGACCTGGCGCAGGATGCGGGCGTTCCGGCTGGTCGCCGACACCGGCACATTGCCGCCCACGGCGGTGATCGCCAGCACCTCCAGCTCAGGCGCATTGAGCGCCAGCATCAATCCCACGGCGTCGTCCACGCCGGGGTCGCAGTCCATGATCAGGGCTTGTCTTTTCACATCGCCAGCATTGGCCCGCGTCGTCGTCGGCCGCAACCGTGGACGTAGGTCAGCCGACTGAACGACTTCGTTGAAGATGCAGGACCGCCCCTTCGGCCATAAGACCGGCGAACAGGATTATGGCCCACTCCGACAGGGTCGGCGCCGGGGAAAAGGAAGGCGTTCAGCAGACCTGTTCCGCGTCGGATCGACAGGGGGCGTCCGAAGCCTGGACGGAGCCGAGCGGGTTTGCCGTGCTCCGATATTGAACATTAAGGGGCCTCCGTGGGGCGTCCAGAAACCGTCTCTCCTCGTCGCGTGTCAGACATGGCGCGGTTCGTCAGGTGCAGGCCCTCACGCAGGCCGCCGCCAGAACCTCGGCCGAGTCGGTCAACGGCACGCCCGCATCCTCGGCCTTCAGCAGCAGGGGAACCTCGGTGCAACCGCCGATCAGATGGTCGGCTCCCGCCGTCTCCAGCACCTTGGCCAGCCGGATCATCGTCGCCCGCGACCGTTCCGTTTCGCCGCCCTTGACGCCGAAGATCGACGTCATGAAGGCCGCCCGGTCTTCGCCCTCCAGCGTCACGGGCGTCATGCCCGCGTCCGTCAGGGCCTGGACATACAGCGCCTCGCCGCCCGGCGTCGCCAGCACGCCCACGCGCCGCCCGCCCGCAGCCCGCACCGCCTCCACTGTCTCCGCGATCATGTCGATGAAGGGAAGGCCCGCCGCGCGGATGTGCGCCGCATGGGCGTGGGCGGTGTTGCACGGCATGGCCAGGACCTCGGCGCCCGTTTCGGCCAGCCGCGCTGCGATCCGCCCGATCGCCTCGCCCGCCGCCTGCGGCTCGGCATGACGGTTGGGGATGCGCGGATGGATGTCGGCCAGGACTCGGATATGGTCCTCGTCGCGCGCCGCCGGGGTCAGGACCTGCAACCGGGCCAGAAAGGCCACGGTCGCCGCCGGTCCCATGCCGCCGATCACGCCCAGCGTTTTCATCTTTCGTCATTCCGGGCGTAGCGAAGCGGAGACCCGGAACCCAGCGGCGCCGTCAGGCGAAAGGGTCGGGCCGATCTCGATCTACGGAGTTTCGCCGCCGCCGCCGCGGCGCCGCTGGGTTCCGGGTCTGCGAGCCGCGGCGCGGCTCTTCGCTCGGAATGGCGAAAGGAAAGAAAGCTCACAACATGGCGTCCAGTTCGCCCTGATAGCCGGCCAGTCCCTGCGCCCCGCCGGTGTGCAGGAAGACGACCGTCTCTCCCTCGAACCGGCCCGTGCGGGTCAGGGCGATCAGCCCCTTCATCGCCTTGCCCGTATAGACCGGGTCCAGCAGGATTCCGTCCGTCCGCGCCGCTAGGGTCAGGGCGTCGACCACGCCCTGGTCGATCAGGCCGTAGCCCGCGCCGACATAGTCGCAGTCAGCGACGACCATCGCGTCCGTCACCGCATCGGGCCGTCCCAGCAGCATGGCCGTCTCGCGCGCCAGCTTCAGGACGCTGGCCTCCTGTTTTTCCTTCGGCGCCCGCACCCCGACGCCCAGCACCGGGATGTCCGCGCCCATCACCGCCAGCCCGGCGACCAGACCTGCGTGGGTTCCGGCGCTGCCCGTGGCCGTGACGATGCGGTCGATCGGCAGGTCCAACTCGTCGGCCTGGACCACGATCTCGCGCGCGCAATCGACATAGCCCAGGGCGCCGACCGCGTTCGACCCGCCGCCCGGAATGACATAGGGCCGCCCGCCGCGCGCCCGCACCTGATCGGCCGTCGTCTCCAGCTCCGCCATCATGTCGGCGCCGCCCTGCACGCGCCGGATGGTCGCGCCGTACAACCGGTCCAGCAGCACGTTTCCGTTGTCGACATAATCGACGGCTCTGGACCCCGTTCGTTCTTCCAGGATGATCTCACAGGCCAGTCCGTGGCTGGCCGCCGCCGCCGCCGTCTGGCGCACATGGTTGGACTGGACGGCCCCCTGGGTCACCAGGGTGTCGGCGCCCTGCTCCAAAGCGTCGCCCAGCAGGAACTCCAGCTTGCGCGTCTTGTTGCCGCCCCCAGCCAGGCCAGTGCAGTCGTCGCGCTTGATCCACAGGTCCAGGCCCAATTCCTCGGACAACCGGGGCAGGGGTTCCAGCGGCGTCGGCAGGTGGGCCAGGCGGACGCGGGGAAAACGGGCCAGATGCATGGTCTTCAATCCTCGTCGATCTGCACCGGCGCCGTCGCCGGTTTCGGCCCGCCGGCCAAGGCGGCGTCCAGGGCGGCCTTGTCCAGACCCTTCTCCCATTTCGCCACCACCACGGTCGCCACGGCGTTGCCGATGAAGTTGGTCAGGGCGCGGCACTCGCTCATGAAGCGGTCGACGCCCAGGATCAGCGCCATGCCCGCCACCGGCACGCTGGGAACCACCGCCAGGGTCGCCGCCAGGGTGATGAAACCCGCGCCCGTCACCCCCGCCGCCCCCTTGGACGACAGCATGGCCACCGCCAGCAGCATGATCTGCTGACCCAGGCTCAGCTCGATGCCGCAGGCCTGGGCGATGAACAGGGCCGCCAGGGTCATATAGATGTTGGTGCCGTCCAGGTTGAAGGAATAGCCGGTGGGCACCACCAGCCCGACCACCGACCGATCGCAGCCGGCGCGCTCCATCTTGTCGATCAGGCTGGGCAGGGCGGCTTCCGAGCTGGAGGTGCCCAGCACCAGCAGCAGCTCCTCCTTCAGATAGCGGATCAGCTTCAGGATCGAGAAGCCGTTGGCCGCCGCCACCGCGCCCAGCACCCCCAGTACGAAGATGATCGCGGTGACGTAGAAGGTCGCCACCAGGGCCGCCAGATTGATGATCGAGGCGATGCCGTATTTGCCGATGGTGAAGGCGAAGGCGCCGAAGGCCCCGACAGGCGCCGCCTTCATCAGGATGCCGACCAGTTTGAACATGGCCTCCGACAGGCTCTCCAGCACCGTCATGACCGGTTTGGCGCGGTCCCCGATCATGGCCAGGGAGACCCCGAACAGGATGGAGAAGAACAGCACTTGCAGGATCTCGCCGCTGGCGAACGCCCCCACCACCGTCTCGGGGATGATGTTCATCAGAAAGCCGACGATGGTCGTGTCGTGGGCCTTGGCCGCGTATTGCGCCACCGCCGCCGGGTCCAGGGTCGCGGGGTCCACGTTCATGCCCGCGCCGGGCCGCACCACATTGGCGACGACCAGGCCGACGATCAGGGCCAGGGTCGAGAAGGTCAGGAAATAGGCGAAGGCCTTGGCCGCCACCTTACCCACCTTGCTCAGGTCCCTGAGGTGGGCGATGCCGACCGATACGGTCAGGAAGATCACCGGGGCGATGATCATTTTCACCAGCCGGATGAAGGCGTCGCCCAGCGGCTTCAACTGCTCGCCCAGCCCCTTGTACGGCTCGCCGTCCGGCCCGACCCCGCTGGGGTAGAAATGGCCGATCAGCGCCCCCAGGACGATGGCCACGATCACTTGCAGATACAGGTGCGACCACCAGGGCGGCGGCTTCACCGGGGTTCCAGTCTCGGGCGAAACGCCCGGCGCGGCCTTGATCATGCGGCTTCCCCCGAGGCTTCGCCCCATGTTCGTCGCATCCGAACGGCGTCCTCATCGCCTCTTATGCGGTGATCCTTCACAGGTCCCAAGCCCCATGATCGCATCCGCCGCCCGGTTGAAACGCTACGCGCCTGGTCTCAGGCAGCCGGTCCATGCGCATGGCGAGGCCCATCTGTCGCTGGTCCTGGCGGGCGGGTTCGAAGAGACGGATTTCAGCGGCGACTGCCTCGCCGTGGCCGGGGTCGTCGGCCTGCGCCCCCAGGGCCTGCGCCACGCCGTCCGTTTCGCCGACGTCGGCGCCTTGGTCCTGACCTTCGCCTCTCCCGCGCGCGGCGACGGCGGCGTGGTCATCGCCGATCCCGCCTGGTCGCCGGTCCTGGCGCGCCGCCATCTGCGCCGTCTGGTTCCCCTGTTGCTGGAGGGCGGCGAACAGGGCGTCGAGGCGGTCTGGGACCTTCTGGCCCTTTGCCACGCCGGCGGCGACGATCGGGCGTGTCCCGATCCCTGGCTGCGCACCGTCCGCCAGCGCCTGGTCGAAGCCCCGGGCCAGACGCGCCTGACCGATCTGGCCCATGCGGCGGGCCGCCATCGCGTCCACCTGGGCCGCGCCTTCCTGGCCGCCTTTGGCGAGACGCCGTCCGCCTTCCGTCGCCGCGCCATGTTGGATCGCGCCTTGTGCCTGACCGCCCAGGGCCTGACCGCCGTTCTGGCCGCCGTCGACGCGGGCTTTTCGGATCAGAGCCACTTCAATCGCGCCTGCCGCGATCTCTATGGCCTGCCGCCCGTCCGCCTGATGGCCCGCGCGGCCTGACCAGCGGGTTGCATCCGTCCAAGACGACGCCCGTCGCGCCCCGCAGTCTGGCGCGCGAACACGGAGACCCCTTCATGCGCCGCGCCTTTCTGATTGCCCTTCTCGCCGCCACGCCCCTGTCCGGGCCGGTCGCCGCCCAGACGTCCGCGCCCGCCGTCGCGCCCGCCCCGCCCAGCGACGAGACCGTCCTTCGCGCGGCCCGGACCGTGTTGGCCCTGGCCCAGGCCGCCCAGGCCCAGCCGGGCGCCTCTCCGGCCCTGTCCATCGTCCTGGTCCGGCGCGGCCAACCGCCGATGATCTGGACCCAGGGCCGCCTGTCCGCCGACCCTGTCTCTGCTCCGGCCACGGACGACACCTCCTTCTATATCGCCTCCCAGACCAAGGCCTTCATGGGTCTGCTGGCGGTCAAGCTGGACGCCCAGGGCGTCTTCGCCCTGGACCAGACCCTGGCCGATGTCTGGCCGGACCTGACCCTGCCCGACGGCGCCGATCCGAAGGCCGTCACCTTTCGTCAACTGCTCAGCCACCAGGCCCCGTTCGAGACCGCGGCCCTGTCGTTCCGCACGGCCTACAGCGACCGCGTGCCCGCCTCCGACTATGGGCGGCTGATGCAGGCGGGATCGACGGCCCGTCCGGCGGGCTTCCGATATTCGAACCTCGGTTATCTGGTGTACGCCGCCGCCCTGGAGCTTGAGACCGGGCGCGACTGGCGCGACTGGCTGGACCAGGCCCTGTTCCAGCCGCTGGGCATGAGCCGCTCGGGCGCTCGCGCCAGCCGTTTCGACGACCTGCCCGTCTATCACCGCTGGATGGGCGAGCGCGGCTGGGATGTGTTTCCGGGCAAGCCCGACGACCTGATGCACGCCGCCGGCGGTCTGGTCGTCTCGCCCCGCGACATGGCCCGCTGGCTACAGGTTCAACTGGGCGCCGCGAACGACGCCGTCCGCCCCGAATGGGTGACCACGGCCCAGACCCCCGTGGTCGCCGCCGACATCCAGGGCGATGTCCTGCCGTGCCAGGGTTACGCCTTGGGCTGGAACATCTGTCGTATCGGCGGCGTCGATGTGCGCATCCATGGCGGCGCCTACACAGGTATGCGTTCGGCCATGGCCGTCTCGCCCGAGCTGGGCGTCGCCATCGCCGTCTTCTCGACCAGCGACAGTCTGACCGGCGGTCTCAGCCAGACCCTGATCCAGGCTCTCTTCGAGACCGTCCAGAACACCGGTTTCGCCGCCCCGACGGGCCAGGCCTTCGGCGAACAGTACGCCGCGCGCCTGGCGAGCTTCGGCCAGCGCCGCATGGCCCAGGTCGATCAGCGCCGCGCCGAGGCCCAGTGGGCCGGTTGGGCCTGGCGCCCCTCAGCCGCCGCCCGCGCCGCCTATGCGGGCCGCTATCGGCATCCGACCTTTGGCGACTTCGAGGTCACGACCGACGGCGAGACTGTTCACGCCCGTCTGGGCGTCGTCGATCATGTCCTGGAACCCGCCGCGCCCGACCTGTTCGGCGTCGCCGACGGTGCGGCCGACCCGCCCGCGCCCTTGCGTTTCGAGCGCACCGGCGACCGCGTCACGGCCCTCGTTTGGGACGATGAGCGGTTCGAGCGGGTGGACTAGGTTCAATCGACATTCAGGGATTTCGGTGTTGCTTGATGCGTGATTCATAGGTCTCCGCTTTGGTGGAGGTCTTTGATGGGTGTGAAGCGTTACGAACTGGACGAGGCGCAGTGGGCGCGG
>JAFLCT010000048.1 GCA_017302335.1 Caulobacterales bacterium
AGGCCGCGGACCCGCGCTCGGACGAGCGCGCCCTGTGCCTGGCCGCGCCCTACGCCGCGGCCGTGCTGGCGCGCATGGGCCTGGCGGTCACCGCCCAAGAGACCGACGCCGCCGTCTTCGACGTGGTCGGCGCCGCTCTGGCCGACGAAGGCGTCACGACGGTCGTCGCGCCCCTGACCGCGCCGCAAGGCGATGGCTGGGATCTGATCGTCAGCGAGATGGCCGTGCCCGTGCGGCCCGATGCATGGTTGTCGGCCCTGCGCGACGGCGGGCGCCTGGTCGTGGTCGAGCGATCGGGTCCCGTCGGCAAGGCGGTGCTGTACGTGAAAGGCCAGGACGACGCCGTGTCGCGCAAGGTTCTGTTCGATTCCGCGCCGCCCGTGCTGGCGGAACTGGCGCCCGCACCTACATTCGCGCTGTAAAGCTCTCGATGTCGACGGATTTCCATCGTCGCCGCGTGAAGAAAACTTAACTGGCGTTTGGCGGCGTCCGTCGTCACCAAAGCCGACAAGATGGTATCTTTGACGCCTCCTCCCCGAGCGTCAGGCAGGAACATATGATGTTGCAACGTTCGCGCGCGCTCGCTTCGGTCGCCATGGTCGCAGTGTTGGCCGCTGTCGCCGGGCCGGTGGCGGCTGAAAGCCTCCAGGACGCCCTGGCCTTGGCCTATCGGACCAATCCGACCTTGCTGGCCCAGCGCGCCAACCAGCGCGCCCTGGACGAGACCGTGGTTCAGGCCCGCGCGGGTCTGCGGCCGACGCTCAGCGCCTCGGCCGAGGTCGACTACACCCAGACCCGGACGCCCGTTCTCGGAACCAGCGAAAGCGACTCGGTCAGCGCCGGGGTCAACCTGTCGCAGACCCTGTACTCCGGCGGCCGCGTCGGCCACGGCATCACCGCCGCCGAGGCCAATATCCTGGGGGGCCGTGAAAACCTGCGCGATGTCGAGCAGCGGGTCCTGGCCGCCGTGATCCAGGCCTATGCCGACGTCCTGCGCGATGTCGAAATTCTGCGCATCCGCCAGGACAACCAGGGCGTCCTGCGCCGCCAGTTGGACGAGTCCAACGCTCGGTTCGAGGTCGGCGAGGTCACCCGCACCGACGTGGCCCAGTCCGAGGCCCGCCTGGCCCAGACCGAGGCCGACCTGGCCAACGCCCAGGCTCAGTTGTCCGTGTCGCGCGCGGCCTATGCCGCCGTGGTGGGCCAGTCGCCCGCCACCCTGGACGCTCTGCCGACCTTGCCGGGTCTGCCGGAAGGCTTCGAACAGGCCATGGACATCGCCCTGCAAGACAACCCCGGTCTGCGCGCCTCTGGCTACGCCCTGCAAGCGGCCGAGGCCCGCGTGGCCCAGGCCCGCGCCGAATATCTGCCGTCCGCCCGTCTGACCGCCTCCTACGGCGGCGCGGGGACCCTGGACGACCCGGACCTGGCCGACCGCACGACCTTCCGCGCGGGCGCCTCGGTGTCGATCCCGCTGTTCACCGGCGGGCTGAACCGTTCGCGTGTGGCCCAGGCCCTGGAACAGGCCAACGCCGCCCAGATCGGCGTTGAAGGCGAGCGTCGCGGCGTGCTGCAAAGCGTCAGCTCGGCCTACGCCCAGGTCATCTCGGCCCGCTCGACCCTGAGCGCCGGTCAAGAAGCCGTGCGCGCCGCCTCGGTCGCCGCCGAGGGCGTGCGTCAGGAGGCCCAGGTCGGTCTGCGCACCACCCTGGACGTGCTGAACCAAGAGCTGGAGTTGCGTAACGCCGAGGTCTCCCTGGCCATCGCGCGTCGCAACGAATACGTCGCCCAGGCCCAACTTCTGGCCGCCATGGGGCGTCTGGAAGGCCCGGATCTGACGCCGGTCGACGCCTATGACCCGGCCGCGAATTACAACCGCGTGCGCGACCGCGGCGCCCTGCCGTGGGATGGCGTGATCGAGAGCATCGACCGCATCGCCGCCCCGCCCGTGGTCCCCGCGACCGACGCACCGGACGCGCCGATCGACACCCAGTTGAAGGGCGAGGTCATCCGCACCGCGCCCGGCGCCTGACCGTCCCGACGGGCGGCGGCATTAACCAAACAGGCGAAAACGCCCGTTGATTCCGACGGGCGTAGATGCGACGACTTTCGATGACCTCGGCGCGACCTGAGTCCGCGTCCGATCCGCCGTACGGCTTCGTCCCCAGGGTTAAGACATGACCGACCAGACCGCCCAGGAACCGACGATGGAGGAGATCCTGGCGTCGATCCGCCGGATCATCTCCGAAGATGACGCGCCCGCCGAGACGGCCGCCGCGCCCGCACCCGAGCCGACGCCGGAACCGGTCGAGGCTTCGCCCGCCATGATGGACGAAACGCCCTCGGTTCAGGAAGCGGTCGCCGTCGAGGAAGACGTGCTGGAGCTGACGGATCGCTATGAGGCGCCCGAGGCCGAACATATCGGCGATCTGGACATCGCCCCCGGCGAGCCGGAACCGGAGCCGGAACCCTTTCCGCAAGCCCCCGCCTTCAGCGCGCCGGTGTCCGAACCGGCCGCCGAACCCGCGTCCTATCCGGCCGTGGCCGGCGACAACCTGGTCGGCGACAGCGCCGCGACCAGCGCCGCCTCGGCCTTCGCCGGCCTGGCCGCATCGTTGCGCCAGCCCGAACCGGCGGCGTTCAGCGGCGGAACCGGCCCGACCGTCGATGATCTGGCCCGCCAACTGCTGCGTCCCATGCTGAAGGAATGGCTGGACGCCAACCTGCCCGCCATCGTCGAGGCCCAGGTACGCAAGGAAGTCGAACGCATCGCCCGCTCGGCCGGCTGACCTTCACCTGCGACCTGATCTCCACTAGATCACCACAGGGCGGCTCCGGCGGGGCCGCCCTTTCTCTTTCTCAAGGCGCCCTCAAGTCGCGAAACCTCACAGGTCAAGCGACTGGGCAAGAAAAATGACCATGCTGGACAAGACTTTCGACCCGAAATCCGCCGAGCCGCGCCTCTATGCGATGTGGGAGGACAGCGGCCTGTTCGCGCCGCGCACCGAGGGGGCGACGGGGACCTATTCGATCGTCATCCCGCCGCCGAACGTGACCGGTTCGCTGCACATCGGCCACGCGCTGAACAATACGCTGCAAGACATCCTGATCCGTTATCACCGGATGCTCGGCAAGGCGGCCCTGTGGCTGCCGGGCACGGACCACGCGGGCATCGCCACCCAGATGGTGGTCGAGCGTCAGTTGGCCGCTGCGGGCAATGTCAGTCGCCGCGACATGGGCCGCGACGCCTTCGTCGAGACCGTCTGGAAGTGGAAGGCCGAGTCCGGCGGCGCCATCGTGCGCCAACTGCGCCGTCTGGGCGCGAGCTGCGACTGGAGCCGCGAGCGGTTCACCCTGGACGACGGCCTGTCCGCCGCCGTGCGCAAGGTCTTCGTCCAGTTGCACAAACAGGGCCTGATCTATCGCGACAAGCGGCTGGTGAACTGGGACCCGCACTTCCAGACCGCCATCTCGGACCTGGAGGTTGAGCAGAAGGAGGTCGACGGCGCCTACTGGCATTTCGCCTATCCGCTGGCCGACGGCGTGACCTACGAACACCCGGTCGCTTTCGACGAGGCGGGCGAGCCGACCGAATACGAGACCCGCGACTACATCGTCGTGGCCACCACCCGGCCCGAGACCATGCTGGGCGACACCGGCGTGGCCGTGCATCCCGGCGATGCGCGGTATGCGGGCCTGGTCGGCAAGGACGTGATCCTGCCGATCACCGGCCGCCGCATCTCCATCGTCGCCGACGACTACGCCGATCCGACCAAGGGATCGGGTGCGGTGAAGATCACGCCTGCCCACGACTTCAACGACTTCCAGGTCGGCAAGCGGGCGGGTCTGGCGGCCCTGAACGTCATGGACGCCTTTGGCCGCATCACCGCCGCCGACACGCCCGACGTGCCCGCGGACTATGAGGGCATGGATCGTTTCGCCGCCCGCAAGGCCATCGTCGCCCGCGCCGAGGCCGAGGGCTGGCTGAAGGCGATCGAGAAGACGCGCCACATGGTCCCGCACGGCGACCGTTCGGGCGTGGTCATCGAGCCGTGGCTGACGGACCAGTGGTACGTCGACGCCCACACCCTGGCCCAGCCCGCGCTGAAGGCCGTAGAGCGGGGCGACACCGTCTTCGAGCCGAAGAGCTATGAGAAGATCTATTTCGAATGGCTTCGCAACATCGAGCCGTGGTGCATCTCGCGCCAGCTCTGGTGGGGCCACCGCATCCCGGCCTGGTACGGGCCGTCTATTGATGACGACACGACTGTGGCCCAGCACGTGTTCGTGGCTGACAACGAGGCCGAGGTCATTGTTCAGGCCAAAGCCTACTATGGCAACGACGTCGATATCGCCTTCGCCGATTCTGTCTCTTGTGATCGCCTCTTAAGCGATGGTCCGGGACACGGCATCACTGCGGCCTATCTCAAGCAAGACGAAGACGTTCTCGACACATGGTTCAGTTCGGCCCTGTGGCCGTTCTCGACCATGGGCTGGCCCGACCGGACCGAGGATCTGAAACGCTTCTACCCGACCAGCGATCTGGTCACCGGCTACGACATCATCTTCTTCTGGGTCGCCCGGATGATGATGATGGGCATCCACTTCACCGACGAGGTCCCGTTCGAACGGGTCATCATCAACGGTCTGGTCCGCGACGAGAAGGGCCAGAAGATGTCGAAGTCCAAGGGCAACGTCATCGACCCGCTGGAGATCATCGACGACCTCGGCGCCGATCCGCTGCGCTTCACCATGGCCATTCTGTCGGGTACACGCGACATCAAATTGTCGCGGCAACGCATTGAAGGTTATCGCAACTTCGGCACCAAACTGTGGAACGCCGCCCGCTTCGCTCAGATGAACGAGGCGCGCCGCGTGGATGGGTTCGATCCGGCGGCCGTCGAACAGACGATCAATCGCTGGGTGCGGCACGAACTGGTCGAGGCCGAACGCGCCGTGTCCACGGCCCTGGAGGACGGGCGGTTCGACGAGGCGGCGTCCAGCCTCTATCGCTTCGTCTGGAACGTCTTCTGCGACTGGTATCTGGAGCTGGCCAAGCCGATCTTCGGCGGCGCCGACGCTGCGGCCAAGGCCGAGACGCGGGCCATGACGGCCTGGACCCTGGACCAGACGCTGAAGCTGATGCACCCGGTCATGCCCTTCATCACCGAAGAGCTGTGGGATCAGTTGGCCGATGCGGGCGCGGCGCGGACCGAGCCGATGCTGCTGGGCGCCGCCTGGCCCGAACTGCCGAGTGATTTCCGCGATGCGGCGGCCGCCGATGAGATCAACTGGCTGATCCATCTGGTCACGACCATCCGCTCCAGCCGCGCCGAGATCGGCGCGCCGCCGGGGGCGAAACTGCCGTTCGCGGTGATCAATCCGACCGAAGAGACCTGGTCGCGCTTCGACCGGCATCGCGGCCTGATCGAGACCCTGGCCCGGGTGACGGGCGTGGACCGCGTCAGTGCGCGGCCCGACGGAGCGATCGTTTTGGTCGCCGGCGGCGCCTCGGCCGCCCTGACTCTGGCGGGGATGATCGATGTCGCCGCCGAACGGGCGCGCCTGAAGAAGGAGATCGCCGCCTTCGACAGCGACGTGGCCCATGTCAGAAAGAAGCTGGACAATCCCAACTTCGTCGCCCGCGCCGATCCGGCCGTGATCGAGGAGAACCGCGCCAAACTGACCGAGGCCGAGGCGGGCAAGGCGCGGCTGGAAACCGCCCTGGCGGGTCTGGACGCCCTGGAGTGAGCCGCGTTCGCCTGGATCACCTGCTGGTCGCGCGCGGTCTGGCCGAAAGCCGCGCGCGCGCCAAGGCGGCGATCGAGGCGGGCGGGGTGACCGTCGACGGCGTTCCCGCCAAGGCGGCGTCGCAAAAGGTCGAGGAAGACGCGGCCATAGACTATGCCGAGGCGCATCGTTTCGTTGGTCGCGGCGCCTTGAAGCTGGATCACGCCCTGACCCTGTGGCCGGTGGGCGTCGAAGGCCGCACGGCGCTCGATGTCGGCGCCTCCACAGGCGGTTTCACCGAGGTGCTGCTGGAACGCGGCGCGCGCCGGGTCCATGCCATCGATGTGGGGCAAGGGCAGTTGCATCCGCGCCTGACCGCCGATTCGCGCGTGAGGAATCTGGAGCGGACCGACGCCCGCGACCTGGACGCCGCGATGATCTCGGAACCGGTCGATCTGGTCGTTTGCGACGCCAGTTTCATCAGCCTGGCCAAGGTCTTGCCCGCCGCCCTGTCGCTGGCGGCGCCGGGGGCGGATCTGGTGACCTTGGTCAAGCCGCAGTTCGAGATGGACCACCGCGCCGATGTCGGCCGGGGCGGGGTGGTGCGCGACGCCGAGGCGCGCGAGGCGGCCCTGGCGCGGGTCGTCGCCTGGCTGCGAGACCTGGACTGGCGCGTCCGCGAAACCGCCGACAGCCCTATCGCCGGCGGCGACGGCAACCGCGAATACCTGCTCTGGGCCAGCCGCGACTAGCCCGTCGCGAGCGTTAGCGACCCGCCATCGTCGCTCAAGCAGCGGAGCCGCCGCGCAGCGAGCGTTAGCGACCCATCATCGTCGCTCAAGCAGCGAGCGACCGCGTCGCGAGCGTTAGTGACCCGCCACCGTCGCTCAAGCAGCGAGCGACCGCGTCGCGAGCGCTAGCGGCCCAAAAAGAGGAAAACCGCCGGTGGAAATTTCCACCGGCGGCTCCGTCACATCGTCAATCGCCAGGGGGGCTGGATGTTAATCGACGACGCGATAGCGGCCCGAACCGTCACGGCAACTGCGCACATAACGCGACTCGTAACGGCCGTCGGGAAGGCGGATGCGGCTTTCGGCCAGACGGCAGTCGTCGCCGTAGCCGTCGCGGCTGTCGTAGTTGGAGCCGCGATCGTAAGAGCGGTCATAGTCGTCATAACCGCGGCGGTCGTAGCGGTCGTCGTACCGGTCGTAGCTGTAGCTGTTGTCGTAGCGGCGGTCGTAGTCCGAATAGCCGCGGCCTTGGTCGTAATAGCCCCGGGTGCGGCACGCCTCGCTGGACGAACGGCCGACGTTGGCGCCGACCATGGCCCCCAGAACGCCGCCCAGGACGCTGCCTTCGGTGCGGCGACCGCGCGCGGCCAGTTGCGACCCCAGGACGGCCCCGGCCGTGGCGCCGATGGCCGCGCCCGCGCCGGTTCGGCCGTCGCGATAGCAGGGGTCCTGGCTGTACCGGCGGTCATAGTCATAGCCGCGGCTGTACTGGCCCGAACCATAGTTCTGGGCGTAGCCGTAGCCGTTCGAATAATAGGCCGACTGGGCCGAGGCCGCGCCCGGAACCGCGATGGCGGCGATCAGGGCGGCGGCGGCGATCTTGGTCTTGGCGCCGGTCATCGGTGCCCTCCCTTTCTGGTCTGAACTGGGCGCTGAACGGCATGGACCATTCGCGTTGGGTCCAGAGGTAGTCCCCCCAAGCTGAACGGACTTTGATCGGGCCGTTCATCTTCGTTCATGTTTCGCGGCGTCGCGCGGGCGGCTAGAAGCGCGGATATGCGCGAGACCCTGACCATTTCCCACATCGGCGGCCAGGGCGACGGCGTCGCACGGACGGAGCGCGGGCCGGTGTTCGCGCCACTGACCCTGCCGGGCGAGGTGATCCGCGCCGAGGTTCGCGACGGACGGGCCGAGGCGGTCGAGATCGTGACGCCCAGCCCCGACCGGATCGCGCCCGTGTCGCCGCAATACGGCGACTGCGGCGGATGTTCGCTGCAACACTGGGCCTCGACGCCGTATCTGGACTGGAAGCGTGAACAGGTTCGCGCCGCCCTGGCGCGCGAGGGGATCGAGACCGAGGTCGAGGCGACGGTGGCGACGCCGCCAGGGTCGCGACGACGGTTGGCGTTGCACGCGCGGCGCGGGCCGGACGGCCGCGCGATCCTGGGCTTCAAGGCGCGCAAGTCCTGGCGGCTGGTGCAGGTGAACGCCTGTCCGGTGGCGGACCCGCGGATCGTGGCGGCCATCCCGGCCTTGGCGCGGGTGGCCGAGGCGTTTCTGGAGCATCCGAAATCGGCGCCGACGTTGCACGTCACCTGGACTCTGGACGGGCTGGACGTGGACGTGACGGGCGTCGAACGCCGCTCGGGCGGCCTGTCGGCGGACGCCAGGATGCGGGCGATCACGGCGGCGGCCCAGGCCGATCTGGCGCGGCTCAGTCAGGCGGGCGAGACCCTGGTCATGGCGCGTCGACCCAGGGTGGCGTTCGGCCCGGCGATCGTGCCCCTGCCGGCGGGCGGTTTCCTGCAAGCCGTGCCCCAGGCCGAGACCGCGATGGTGGAACGGGCGGTTGAGGCGGTGAGGGGGGCCGGGAAGATCGCCGATCTGTTCTGCGGGGCGGGGACCTTCACCTTTCCCCTGGCGACCGCGGCGCCGGTGCTGGCGGCGGACGCCTCGGCCGAGGGCATCGCGGCGCTGAAGGCGGGCATAGGCGCGGCGCGCGGATTGAAGCCGATCACGGCCCAGGCGCGCGACCTGTTCCGGCGTCCGCTCAGCCCGTATGACCTGAAGGGCTGCGACGCCGTGGTCTTCGATCCGCCGCGCGCCGGGGCGGCCGAACAGACCGCCCAGATCGCCCAGACCAAGGCGCAGGTGGTGGTCGGCGTATCCTGCAATCCGACGACCTTCGCGCGGGACGCCCGCATCCTGATCGACGCCGGTTTCCGGCTGGAGCGGGCGACGCCGGTGGACCAGTTCCTGTGGTCGGCGCACGTCGAACTGGTCGGGGTGTTCAGGCGCTAGGCGGCGGGTCTTTCTAGCAGGTCGAACAGGTCCATCTGCTGTTTGGCGTCGGCCGGAACGCGGAACTGGGTCTCGTCCAACGGGCGGCGCGGCGTGTCCAGGCCGAGGCGTTTGACGGCGGCCTTGAAGCGTGTGGCGATCAATTCGGCGACGGGACCGGTTCCCTTCATGCGCTGGGACCAGTCGGGGTCGTAGTCGCGACCGCCGCGCGTCTGGCGGATCAGGGACATGACGCGGCCGGCGCGGTCGGGTCGGGCGTCGGCCAGCCATTCGCGAAACAGGTCCTTGATCTCCAGCGGCAGGCGCAGGGCGACATACATGGCCGATGTCGCGCCGGCCGCCGCCGCGGCCTCCAGCACCGATTCCAGCTCATGGTCGTTCAGGCCGGGAATGACCGGGGCGAAACCGACGCCGACGGGGCAGCCCGCATCGGCCAGGATGCGGATCGCCTCCAGCCGCTTGGCCGGGGTCGAGGCGCGCGGCTCCATGGCGCGGGCCAGGCCGCGATCCAGGGTGGTGACGGAGACGAAGGCCGAGGCCAGGCCCGCGCGGCCCATTTCGCCCAGGATGTCGGCGTCGCGGGCGATCAGCACTGACTTGGTGATGATGGAGAAGGGGTGACGGAACCGTCGCAGCACCTCCAGCACCGATCGGGTGGACTTCAAATCCCGTTCGACCGGCTGATAGGGGTCGGTGTTGCCGCCTATGTGGATGCGTTTGCAGCGGTATCGGGGCTTGCACAGCTCCTGTTCCAGCAGACGCGCGGCCTCGGGCTTGAAGAAGAGCCGACTCTCGAAATCCAGGCCCGGGGATAGGCCCATCCAGGCATGGGACGGACGGGCGTAGCAGTAGATGCATACCTATCATCTAGTTGCACCAAAGGGCGCGCCCAGATATCATCCGGGCCACGTTCTTAGGCCAAGTCCGACATGGAAGCTCTGATCTATATACGCTTTTCCACCCCGAAGCAGGAGAGGGGAGCGAGCCGCGAGCGACAATTGGAGTTGTGTCAGGAGTTCTGCGCCCGGAATGGGTGGCCCGTCCGCGAGGTGATCGAGGATTTGGGGAAATCCGCCTGGAGCGGGGCCCATCTTTCCGCCGGCGAATTGGGGCGCCTGGCCGAAAGGGTGTGCAGCGGGGAAATCGGGCGGGACACTGTCCTGGTCGTGGAAAAGCTGGATCGGCTCTCGCGCCAGGAAACCCGCATGACCCTGCGCTGGATGGAGGACATCTGCGCGGCGGGCCTGACGATCGCCACCGTCGATGGCTCGAAGGTCTACGACGATGCAGGCCTCCGCGCGGACCTGATGAGCGTCTTCGAAATCCTGATGCGCGCCAAGCTGGCCCACGACGAGAGTCAGCAGAAGTCGGAGCGGGTCTTGGATCGGATCGGGCGCAACATGGAACGGGCGCGGACCACAGGGCAGATCATCACGGCGAAGGCGCCGGGATGGCTGGTCGCCAAATCTGACCGCAGCGGGTTCGACGTCGTCGAAGAACGGGCCGCGCTTGTCCGGCAAATTTATGAAATGGCCGCCCAAGGCAAGGGGGCCGGCTGGATCGCCAAGGACCTGAACGAACGCGGCGTGTCCGCTTGGGGGACGTGGCGCAAACCGACATCGACGCCGACTTGGGAGATCGGTGCGATCAAGATGATCCTGAGCCAGCCTTCGGTCGAAGGTGATTATGTGCCGGGGTTCTCCAACACCAGCGCCAAACGGACCAAGTTCAAGGAGCCGATCCGGGGCTATTATCCCCGGATCGTGGACGCCGATCTGGTGGCTCGAGCGCGCGCCCAAGTGGAGGCGCGCAGGACAGGGCCAAGGAAGGGCGGTCGTCATACGCGAGGTGTGGCCAACTTGTTCGCCAGCGTGGTCCTGTGCGAGCAGTGCGGCAATCGTATGCACCTGCGCACGAGCGGGCAACCGCATCCGAACCGATACTGGAAATGCAACTTCGCCGCCCGGGCCCGGGGGTGCAGCCAGAAGGCCATGTTCCGATACGAGCCGTTCGAGCGGGCCGCCTTGGACGAGATTCTGCACCTCGTCCTAGACGACAGCTACTTCTCTTCACCGGATCAGACCGCTGATCTCGCGTTGGCCTTGGCCGAACTGGACAAGACCATCATCGATCAGAACGAGCAGATCGATCGCTGGGTCGATGTGCTCGGTCGCCTCGGCGCTTCGCCAGCCATTGAAGCAAAGCTGGCCGACGCCGAGAGAGTGGTGAAGGAACTGGCGTCCAAGCGCGAAGAGGCTTCCAAGGCCCTCGAAGTCGCCCGAGGCGCTGTCAGTCCGATCGAGCATCTGCAGCGGGTTCGGGAAGTCCGGGGAGCCTTGGATGACCCCGATCCTGATGTTCGGCAAGAAGCGCGACTACGAGTCCACAACGCCATCGTTGGCCTGGGCTGTACCGTCGTCTGTAGCGATGATGCCGAAGATGGCCGACAGATTGGCCTGTTCCTGCCGAACGGCCTCTTGGGCTGTATCTTCGACAACGATGGCCGAGTGGTCGCCCGCTTCGACGGGCTCGGGTTTATCCAGCACGCGCATCCCGATGTGGACGATGCCGAGCTGGCGGCGCTCGCGACTGCCAAGCTTCCCGAGTTCGGGGATGAAAGCGTCACCTGGGTTCGCACCCACCCCGCGACTAAGGGGTGGCTGGCGGCCTATGTCGCGCGCTATCGAAAGGGGCGGTGAGGGGGCTGTCGCCGGGCGCTCAAGGTGAACAGCGATTGCATCGGAAGTCACGCTAGACGTGCTGGCCGCCCAGATTTAGGACTGATTGTAACAATAGGCTGTCCGGACCAATGGCCGAATGGTCTTCGATGTTGATTTGGAGATCTCGCCTTGGCTCGACTGCCCGCCCTTGTGGACGCCTTCGCCGCCCATGACCCACGGGGCCGACCAACCATCGCCCACATCGCACGTCAGCTCCGTAACGATGGCGAGATCGAATCCACGCGACGGGGCGCCGGCGGAGCCAAGATGACCTGCCGCGACGCCGCCACCCTGTTAATCGGCGCCTGCGGCGACATGAACCCGGCCGGTGCGGTGAAAGCCGTGGATCGGATGCGGGGCTTTACTCTCGATGTGGCAGACAACCTTGCCGCCATGCAGGGAGAGGACCTGCCGGAGCATTTTACCTGGCTCCGCGACACCGAGACCTTCGGGGCGGTCGTCGAAGGGATGATCGAGCGAGCGCCGGAGATTGAGGCTTGGGGTAAGGAGTACAGTTCCTTCTGGTCCGACGTTGAGGGCGGCGTCAGCGGGGCCGAATTCTCCATGCGCCGGGCCGCACAGAGCCTGCGTTTGCCCGAGGCAGGCTTCATGCCCGGTTTCGCGCGTGCGGTCCGGATTGTGTTCTATCCACCGGCGCTAGCCGCCGAGGTTCATTTTGGCTGGGTCTGGCGGTCGCTTGAGGATGCCGACGCCTTCCACGGCTATTACGCTTATCCCGACACCTGGGCGCAGGAGCGCCCGAAGACTGACGCGCCAGAAGATAATCTCATCACAATCGAGGTGGGCGTCCCCCTCCTGATGGCCCTGCATCGCACCGTGAAGGATGGCTAGCTGCCACACCAGGTCGCCCAGCCGACTATAGATACCTTGACTCCTTATTCATGATCCGCCATTCGTAGATACTGTTTGTATCAACGAGGAGGTTGGTTATGGACCACCATCTTGATCTGGGCGCGCCGCCGGCCATGCCAGTGCGCGACCCGTCCCACAGCGGGATGATCGCCGCCCAACGCCTTTCGGCCCGCGAAGCCGAGGCTGCCGCCGGTCTGGAAGAGGGCGACGCGGCCCTGCTGCCGCTGATGATGTGCCTAGCGCGTCTGGCCGCGCGTCAGCACGTCCAGGAGGTGCTGTAATGACCGGACGTCGTGTGGCCCTTCACGGGCAAGGCTACGGCAACGGCAGCCGTTGGACCGATACGCTGGGAGAGCTCGGCTGCACGGCCCGCGCCCTCGATCTGCGCGTGGTCATGGTGGATGGCGATCCGGCAGATATGGCTCCGGGGCGCGGTATGAAGCGCCTGCTCGGCCGCCTCGCCAAGGACGAAGTGGACGTGATCCTGACCGAGCTTGACGGGCAGGCTGTCGCCATCGCGCTTCCGGACGCGAGCCTGTTCGGCGGCTGTCTCGGGGAGAAGGGGCAATGACCAGACCTCCCCGGTGCGCCCCGGTCGCCATTTACGGCCGCTACTCGAGCGACCGCCTTTCGAACATTCCTATCGAGGATCAGATCCGCGAGTCGCGCGCCTGGGCGTTGAAGGGTGGATGGGAGCCGGTCCAGGTCTTCCACGATGGCGCCGGGCCCGGCGCCATCCAGCGCAATCCGCCGCACAACGACGTTGACCCGGAGAGTGGCGAATGAAGCTGCCTCCTCCCAAGACGCGCGTCGCCATCTACGCCCGTTCGGCGACCACGTCCGCCACGGCCGCCATTGACGCCCAAATCATGTCCTGCCGCCAATACGCCCAGCGCCATGGTTGGATCGAGGCGGGCGTCTATATCGATACGGCCCGCAGCGGTTCGACCATGAGCGGCCGTGATGGCTTCTTCAACATGATGGCGGCGGCTGACCGAGGCGAGTTCTCCCTTGTACTGGTCGAACACCTCGATCGTCTCAATCGCGGTCCGTTTGCCACGCTCCAGGTGGTCGAGGAATTCGAAGCCCTGGGTGTCCACGTCTGCACCGTGGCTTCCGGCTTGGTCGATGACATCGCTGCGGCGGCTAGCGCGATCTACGCCAGACATCAGACGCTGGCCCGGTCCGAGCGGGCTCGCCGAAGCCGAACGGGAAGAATGCGCCGTAAGATCCCGCTAGCGGAAGCGGCGACCGTCCAGCGCATCTTCGACATGTTCACCGCCGGGCTGGACGTCGCGGAGATCTGCCGTCGGCTGAATCAGGAAGGCGCTCCTGGTTCCCCCGACAAGTCCTGAGGAGCCAGCTAATGATGCCCCCTCCAGGTACTCCGGTCGCCATCTACGCCCGCTACTCCTCGTCGCTCCAGTCGCCGATGTCGATCGAAGATCAGGTCGCCCTCTGCCGTGAGTACATCCAGCGCCACGGCTGGGTCGAGGTCGGCGTCTATGCGGACGCCGAGCGCAGGGGCACCAGCTGGGTCGGCCGGGACGGCTACTTCAGCATGATGGCGGCCGCAGATCGCGGGGAGTTCAACATCGTCCTGACCGAAGACCTCGATCGTCTGAGCCGCGTCCCATCGGCCACCCATTTGGTGATCGAGGAACTCGAGGCCTTGGACATCGTCGTCTGCACCGTCAGCTCCGGAGTAGTCGATGACGTCGATGTGGCGTTCAAGGCCGCCCAGAACTCCCGCTACGTGCGCGGGTTGGCCGACAAGGTCCGGCGCGGCCAGTCGGGCATGGTCCGTCGCGGCCTGATCGCGGGTTCGGTGGCCTACGGTTACCGCAAGAAGATCATGGCCAACGGCGAGCGCGGTCACCGCGAGATTGTGCCGGAAGAGGCCGCGATCGTGCAGCGCATTTTCCGCATGGCCGCCGCGGGCCTGAGCGGCCTGGAGATCAGCCGCCAGTTGAACGCGGAAAGCGTGCCCGGCCCCCGCGGCAAGCCCTGGCAGTCCAGCACCCTCTACGGCAACAAGACGTCCGGAACAGGCATTCTACGCAACCGGCTCTACATCGGCGTCAACGAGTACGGCGCCACCAAGCGCAAGCACAACCGCGCCAAGGGCACCGTCAAGATTCAGATTACACCCCAGGACGCCCGCACGCGGAGCGAATCCCCGCATCTGCGCATCCTCGACGATGAGTTGTTCGAGGCGGTGCAGGCGCGGCTTGAGGCCGCTGGGTCCCTGAAGGTGCACGAGCGCCGGCGCGTGGAGTATCCGCTGACTGGCCTCGTCTACTGTGGCTGCTGTGGGTCCAAGTACACCACGCTGCAGGAGAGGCTGGGCTGCAAAGGACGGGTTCAGGGCGTGTGTGACAACCGTCGTCGTGTCGACCGCGAGGCGGTCGAGGACGCCGCTCTCGCCGGCATCAAGAGCCGTCTGCTTACGCCCGAATTGATCGAGCCGTTCCTAGCCGAATACCGCGCCGAGGTCGCGCGAGCGATCGAGGAACACCAGCAGCGCGTCCAAGGCGGCGCCAAGCGTCTGGCGGTTCTGGAGCAAGAGAAGGCCAATCTGGTGGCCCAGATGCGCGAGGGCATCCTGGGCGAGGTGCTGCGTGACGAGGTGGTTCGCCTGGAGACCGAACGCCGCAACCTGCAGCGCGAGATGAAGGGCCGTCCGCCCGAACCGGCGCCGATCCTGGACGCCGAGACCGTGGTCGCCCGTCTTGAAGTCCTGCTGGACAACCTGAAGACTCACCTGAAGGGTAATGACGAGAACGCCGTACGCGGCCGCGACATCCTGCGCAGCTTCATCGAACGGATCGAGATCAAGCCCATCCCGCTGGCCAAGGAGCACAAGCGCGGTATCGGCCCGGTCCGGATCACCGTCTTCGGCCGCCTGAACGCCCTGTTGGGCCGCGCGACGGACGGTCACGAGACCCAGTCCACTTCAAGTACTAGAATGCATCAGGATCTCGCGAACCTCGAATTCTCCTACTGGGTTGATTTCTTTGACGATAATGGAGCCCCTGACGCTCAAGGGTTCGCCGATCTGGCCCTGATCTCCACGGCCCTGGTAGAATCCGGGGTTCCTCTGAGCCGTGCGGCCCTGATCGACATCCTCGCCAAGGCCGACAACGTAGCGCCGGACTATGGCCGTTTTCAGCCGCTCTCGGATCGCTTGAAGGCCGCGTTGGCCTACCTACGGGCCGAAGGGGACGTGCGCCCCATCCAGGGCGGTCTGCCCTCGACCGCCTGGGTGTCGAACCGGCTGCCGCTAACCGACGACCAATGGCGGCTTCGCGCTCGAGGCGAAACGCCCGTCTGTGAGCCCATGCCCATTCCGTCGATCTCTCTCGGTGCCCCGGCGGCCGAGGTAGTAACAATAAGCAAGAGGAGTAGGAATCGCGATTAATACACATCCCAACTTCTGCTGAGCCTTACCGACTCTAGTCGAGCGCGACGGCCTGCGGCCGCGCGGAACTGAGGCCAGGCTTCGCCGAGCACCTTGATCGCCGAGCGGAAGAACAGGATGGCGATGATCCCGCCGACAAAAATGTCGGGCCAGCCGGCGTTGAACCAGGCGACCCCGCCCGCCGCGATCAGCACGCCGGTGTTGGCGATGACGTCGTTGCGGGAGCACTCGAAGGTGCTCGACAGGTTCACGTCGCGGTTCCGGAACCGGTAGAGCATGGCGAGGCAGGCGAGGTTCGCGACCAGGGCGATCGCGCCGAACACGCCCATGGTTTCGGCTGTCGGGGTGATGTCGCCCATCAGTTTGCGGACCACCTCTACGAAGACCCAGACGCCGAAGGAGGCGATGACGGCGGCCTTCACGAGCGCCGCTCCGGCGCGCCAGCGCAGGCTGCGCTTCAGGGCGTAGAGGCTCAGCCCGTAGACGAGGGCGTCGCCGAGCATGTCGACGGAATCGGCCATCAGGGCGGTGGAGCGCGCGAACAGACCCGCCCCGAACTCGGCGAAGAACATCAGCAGATTGATCAACAGCACGATGGCCAGCACGCGCCGGACGTCGGCGTGTTCACCCAGCGCGGCGATCTCGTCGCCCTTGGCGGAACAGCAGTCATCGCCGGCGACATGGGTCTCGACCGGGAGAACGGGGGCGGTCGCGGTCGTGGCCGGGGTCGAGGCGCAGGTGGATGCTCCGGCGCAGCAATCCTCCACCGCCGTTGCGGGCACCGGCTCCGGGACGCGCTTGCTCGAGCAGGTTGAGCCGGCTTCGTCGGCAATCGAAGTGGACCAGCAGTCTTTCATCGGAGCGAGCCTTGCGGAGACGTGTCGCCGGCCGATATACGATCTATAGTCCCTATAGGTTCAAGGCCTGTGACAGAGAGATTTTCCATCGGCCAGCTTGGGCAGCGCACCGGCTGCAAGGTGGTCACCATCCGCTACTATGAGCGGATCGGACTGCTCGACGAGCCGGATCGCGGGGAGGGCGGCCACCGAATCTATGAGCGGGCGCATCTGGACCGCCTGTCCTTCATCCGGCGCGCCCGCGACCTCGGCTTCTCGCACGAGGACATCCGCAGCCTGCTGACGCTGTCCACTGGGCCTGCCGCCGGTCCGTGTCAGGCCGTCGATCACGTTGCGGCGGATCATCTGGAAGCCGTCCGCGCGAAGATTTCGGATCTGCGACGGCTGGAGAAGACTCTCGTCTCGGTGCTCGGCCAGTGTGGGCGGACGACGGTCGACGCCTGCTGCGTTCTCGACGCCTTGAGAGCGCCGTCCGCTGAAGACGGCGCCCGTCTCGCCTTCGTTTCCGCCGTTTGATCGTCACCAGACCGGAGTGAGGGGTCGGGGGGTGGCGGCCGCCTTACGCGCCGTTGTGCCGTCCGAAGGGGCGTGTCGAGCCATCCGCAAGGATCAGGAGAGTGACATAGGGCTCGCGGCCGGCGGCTTCCATGCCGGGCGATCCGGCCGGCATGCCAGGTGCGGTAAGGGCGCGAGCGGCGGGGGCTTCACGCAGGAGCCTATCGACATCCGACGCCGGCACATGGCCTTCGATGGCGTAGCGGCCGACCACGCCTGTGTGGCACGACGAGAGGCGGTCCGGGATTCCATGCCGGGTCCGGATAGGAGCGAGGTCTTCGAGTTCGACCACGCGCGCTGTCCAGCCGGCACCGCGCATATGCTCCACCCAACCGCCGCAGCACCCGCACCACGGCGTCTTGTAGACGGTGATCTGTCGGGCGCCCACGGCCAGGGTGACAGAGGGAAGGGCCGCGATCGCCAAGCCCGTCATCAAGGCGGCGCGGCGGTTGGAACTGTGGGATGACATGGCGAATCCTGCGGACGGAAGGACCATAGCAGCGCGCCGGACCGGTGCACGCGACATCTCGCCGCTGACCTCGGGCCGCAGGGCGTTTCGGCAGCCTGTGGACTTTGTAACAGATTGCCACCTCTCGGGAACGGAAGTAACGAGCGCGCGATGACCTGGTCGATGACGACATGGGCGAAGCTGATCGTGGCGATGACTCTCGTCTTCGCCGCCTTCGTCTTCGCGCCCTCTGTCGATGCCGCGACCTGTATGCCCGAACTCCCCGCGGCGCATTCGTCGGTGGATCACAATCCCGAAGACGGCGACCACGGCGACAAGTCCGGCAGCCACGGCATCTGCTCGCATGGGCATTGCCACCACACCTCCGCGGCGCGCGGTCCGGGCGTCGACGCCGTCGCTCCGTCGTTCGGCGAGCCGCCGTTGCAGAGCGGTCGGGAGGATGACTTCCGGGCCTCGATCACGCCCGACGGCCTGAAGCGACCGCCCAGAATCTGACCGAAGACATGCGCCCTTGCGGGCGCCTCTTCGTGATCAGAAATCTGGAAATGGAACATGTCCCCCACATCTCGCCGGCGACCGCGTCTCGCGGTCGGCTGCGCGGTCGCTGCAATCGCAGCGACTCTGGTCAGTCCCGCCTGGGCTGACCCCGCCCCGACTTATGCCCAGTTGCTCGCGCAACTCGGCCAGACGCCCGCCACCCTTGAGGCTGGCGCTAATCTCGACGCCGCGGAGGCCCGCGTGCGGCAAGCGCGCGTGCGTCCCAACCCCGTGCTCGGGCTCGATGTCGAGAACGCCTTCGGCTCCGGACCCTTCTCGGGAATGGACAACGCGGACACGACCTTGGCGCTGAGCACGGACCTCGAACTCTGGGGACGGCGCTCGAGCCGCATCGCCGCCGCGCGCGCCGAAGCCGGCGCCGTCGGCCTGCAGCGCGATCTTGCGGTGATTGACGCCGCCGGTCGCCTGGCCCTCGTCTATTCTGAAGCCGAGGCGGCGCAGCGCCGCGCGGCCCTGGCGGAAGAGGTCCTGACCCTGACCCTGGCCGATGCCCGCGCCGCCCTGGCGCTGGTTGAGGAGGGGCGCGAGCCGCTGTTACGCGGCATTCAGGGCGAGGCCGAAGCCGCGTCGGCCCGAGCGACCCTCGACGAAGCCATCGCCGAACGGGACGCTGCCTACGCCCGCCTCACCGCCGTGGCGATGATCCCGTCGCCCGTGACGCGTATCGACGCCAGTCTGCTGGACGAGGCGCCGACCCCCGCGGGGGCGGCGATCAACGACGCTCCCACCGTGCGTGTCGCCGAGGCCGAGCGCACGGCCGCCGAACGCCGGATCGACGTGCAACGAGTCCAGGCACGCCCGGACATCAACGCCAGCGTGGGCATTCGCCGCTTCGAGGCGGAGGACGCGACTGCGTTGACCATCGGAATCAGCATGCCGCTGCCGTTGTTCGACCGAAACCGGGGGAACATTGAGGCGGCTCAGGCCGACTTCAGGGCGGCGGATGCTCGCCTGCTCGCGGCGCGGCAGGAGGCTCAGGCCGATCGCGCCGCCGCCGTGGCGCGCCTGGCCGCTT
>JAFLCT010000049.1 GCA_017302335.1 Caulobacterales bacterium
TCGCCCAGCGCCTGTTTCATCGCCGCCAAATCGGCGGGATCGTCGCGCCTGGTCGAGCCGAACAGCGGCCAGCGTCCGTTCGCGGCCTGAAGCGCGCCGCGCGCTTGGATCAGAGCCGCCCCCTCGAAGCGGGCGTCCAGCGCCGCGCGGCCGTCGACCCCGGTCAGCGTCAGATCGCCCATGCGGAAGGCGCGTGCGTGCAGGACCGCGGGTCCGACCATCTCGGCCGCCGCGCCGCGCCCGCCGACCGTCAGAGACGACGACGTCAGCCGCACCCCCGCGAACGTCGCCTCGCCCGCCGCCAGTCGCCCGGCGGACGCCGTGGCCGGTCCGTCCATGCGCCAGCCCAGGCCGTCTGCGTCACGCGCCAGGTTCAGCCGCCCGCCCGTGACCCCCAGGGTCAGGGCCGCAGCCTGCGTCCCCGGCCCGCCCAGGCCCTCTGCGGCGAAGCTCAGGTCCGAGCGTCCGTCGATACGGAAGGTCTCGATCCAGCCGTCGACCGTTCCATCAAAGCTCCCATCCGCCGCCAGGCCGCGCAGCCGCGCCGCGCCGCTTTCCAGGGTCGCCGCCGTCGTTTTCAGGGTCAGGACGGCCCGCCCGTCGCCCCGGCGGCGTTTCAAATCGGGATAGGGCAGATCGCCGGTCAGGCTGGCCGCGCCGCCCGACAGAGCCAGATTCGCCGCCTGGGCCTGGTCAGCCGCGACATCCAGCCGCACCCGGATGCGATCGCCGACCGTCGTCGCCGTCGCCGTTGCGGTCAGGTTTCGCGCCGCGCCGTCGCGTCCCTGAAGCTGGGTTCGAGGCAGGCGAGCCTCCAGGCGGATCAGCTTTCCGTCATCGACGCGGGCGTCCGCCGTCGCCGCCAGACGCCCGAGATCCGTGTCCAAATTGACGCGCCCCCCCTCGACCAGCACCAGGGGCGAGCGGCTGTCGGGGCGCGGCGGACGGCGGGTGAAGTCCTCGATGATGGGGTCCAGCGACCCCAGACTCAGGTTTCCGTCGGCCCAGCGCGCCTTCAAAATCGGACGGACCAGCCGCACCCGGCGGGGCGTCACGCCCAGGCCCTGCGCCGACCACGGCGCGCCGACCGCATAGTCGACCTCGACCCGTTCGACGGAGAAGTCGGGATCGCGCGGATCGCCGATCCGCACCCTGGCGACCAGGCCGTCCAGCTCGATACGTTCGATCTCGACCTCGGACGGAACGCCGCGCCGCTCCAGCCAGCCGGTCAGCAGTTCGCGCGCGGCGGCCTTTCGGTTCAGATACAGCAGACCGGCGGCGATCAGGGTCACCGCCGCCAGGGCGGCCAGGCCCAGGCCGATCCCGCGCGCGATACGACGGACGCGGCTCAAGCGCGTCTCACACGGCGAAAGGGGGCGACCGAACTGACCTGCACGTTGAGAAACCTGAACCGCACACAGCGTTGCACATTGAACACTGCGTCGTGTCCCTGAGGACACTTACAGCTTTTTGTGGCGCTGTCACGGCCATGTCGGACATCAGCAGGCAAGCATAAGGCCGCAATGCTTGAAATTAGACTTTGAGAACCTGTCGCAGACATCATCGACGCCCGACCGATGCCGTGATCGTTACGGCGTCGGTTAACGGTTTATATCCCCCATGCTTCCCATAAGGGGTGCGACGGGTTATAGGCGTGACCTTCGCGGCTCGGGGGGACCTTGGGCGCGATCCTTGCTTGTGTGACTGGTCAGGCGCCGCGTGGGCGTCGTTGCTTGTTCGGGGACAGATGGCTCAGTTCGATCCACGTCGCCAGCCGATGCGTCTTGCGCCCCATGCGTTCACGGCGCTGGCCGCCGTCTCGGTGGCCCTGTTGGCCGGCCGCGTCTATCAACCCGCACGGGCCGAAGAAGTTCCCGCCCTGACCGCGGCCCAGATCGAATCCCTCGAAGTCCAGGCCTTCGCCGCCGCCGCCGCGCCCGCCGGCCTGACCGCGCCCGAGGCCGTTCCCGTCCAGATTCGTCGCGGCGAGACCTTCGAACAGGCCGTGCGCCGCACCGGTGTCTCGGATCAGGACGCCTCGGCCGTGGCCGCCACCGTCGCCAACGCCCTGGATGTCGATCAGATGCGCGCCGGTCTGCGTTTCGAGACCGCCATTTCGCGGCCCCGCGCCGGTCGCGGCGACGCCCGGCTGATCGGCCTGACCATGCGCACCGGCCCGGCCAGCCAACTGACCGTGTCACGCAGTTTCGACGGCGCCCTGCGCCTGCGCAGCCTCGATGAGAAAGTCACCCACGAGACCATGGTGCTGAAGGGCGATGTCGAGCGCTCGCTGTCGGCCAGCGCTCGTGAACTGGGGGCCACCGCCTCCATCGTCCGCGCCGCCAGCCGCCTCTTCGCCACCAAATTCGATATGCAACGCGACGTGCGCGCGTCCGACGAATTCACCCTGGTGTTCGACCGCCAGGTGACCGAGGCGGGCCGCACCGTCGATGTCGGGGAACTGCTGTACGCCCAACTGCGCGGCCAGACCTTCTATCGTTTCACGCCCAAGGGTTCGCGGACGGCCCAGTATTTCGATTCCAACGGCAAGAACCTGCGCTCGGCCATGATGCGCACGCCGTTGCAGAGCTTCCGTCGCGTCTCCTCGGGCTTCGGCTTCCGTCGTCACCCGATCGCCGGTTATCGCAAGATGCACCAGGGCATCGACTTCGCCGCAGGCATGGGCACGCCGGTCGTGGCCCCCGCCGACGGCGTGGTGGTCGAGGCGCGTCGTTGGGGCGGTTACGGCAACTGGCTGCGCATCCGCCACGCCAACGGGCTGGAGTCGGGCTATGGCCACCTGTCGCGCTACGCCTCGGGCGTCCGCGCCGGTCAGCGCGTCAGCCAAGGCCAGGTGGTCGCCTATGTCGGTTCGACCGGCGCCTCGACCGGCCCGCACCTGCACTATGAGATCTGGCGCGGCGGCCAACGGATCAATCCGGCGGGCATCCGCACCACCGAGGGCACCGAGCTGACGGGCGCCGATCTGGCCGCCTTCCGCGCCGAAAAGGCCCGCATCGACCGCATCATCGCCGCCGGAGGCGAGCGCAAACCCGCCGTGCAGCAGGCCTCGGTCGAAGGTCTGCGTCCGGCCCAGACGGCCGAGTAAGACCCCTCTAAAGACGAAACGACGAAGGCCCGCCGAGAGATCGGCGGGCCTTTTTCCTGGGCGCCGAGGCGGCTCAGTTCTTGGCCTGTTCGGCGCCGCTGGTGACGGCCGAACCGGCGGCCGAGACATCGCGGCCCAGGCCCGAAATGGTGTTGCAGGCCGAAACGGCCAGGGCGGCGGCGATGACGGTCAGGGCGATGATCTTGCGCATGAGCATTTCCACGGGGTCGAGTTGAAACCTGGGCCGTAACGCCAAGCGTGGCCGTTCGGTTGCATGGTCAAGGCCCAGAGGGTCTGCTAACGGCCACGCCATGACCCAAGCGTCCAAGACACAGCCTGACGGCGTCGCCGCCCGCCGTCTCGTCGAAACCCTGGTGATGAACGGCGTCGATCGCGTCTTCTGCGTGCCGGGCGAGAGCTATCTGGCCGTTCTGGACGCCCTGGCCGACGTGCGCGACCGCATCCAGGTGATCACCTGCCGGCACGAGGCGGGCGCCGCCAATATGGCCGAGGCCTATGGCAAGCTGACCGGCAAACCGGGCGTCTGCATGGTGACGCGCGGGCCAGGCGCGACCCACGCCTCGATCGGAGTGCACACGGCGCACCAGGATTCCACGCCGATGATCCTGTTCGTCGGCCAGATCGCCCTGACCGACCGTGGCCGGGGCGCCTTCCAGGAAGTCGACTATCGCGAGGTGTTCGGCGGCCTGGCCAAATGGGCGACCGAGATCGAAAGCCCCGAGCGCACCGTCGAGGTGGTCGAACGCGCCTTCGCCACCGCGCTGCAAGGCCGCATGGGACCGGTCGTGGTGGCCCTGCCCGAAGACCTGCTGCACGCGCCCGGCGGTCCCGCCCCGGTCAAGCCCGTCGTCCCCGCCCGCGCCGGGCTGGACCCCGCCTTCGCCGAACAGGTGCGCCAGGCCCTGGCCAAGGCTGAACGCCCCCTGGTCGTGCTGGGCGGCTCGGGCTGGACCGAGGAGGCGACGACCGCCTTCGGCGACTGGGCCGAACGTCTGGGCCTGCCCGTCGCCCTGTCCTTCCGCCGCAAGGACCTGATTTCCAATGATCGGACCAACTATGCCGGAGACCTGGGCCTGGGTTGCAATCCCAAGCTGACGGCGCGGGCCAAGGCGGCCGACCTGATCCTGGCCATCGGCGCCCGCCTGGGTGAGAATCCGACCCAGGGCTACACGCTTCTGGACCGCACCCGGACGGCCGAGACCCTGATCCATATCCATCCCGGGCCTGAGGAGCTGGGCCGCGTCTGGTCGCCGTCGCTCAGCGCCACGGCCGACAACAGCCTGGCCGCCCTGGCCCTGGCGAGCCTCGACCCGGGCCGGACCTGGCCTGACCAGGCCGCCGCCGCCCACGCCGACTACCTGGCCTTCACGGCGCCCGTTCCGGTCACGGGCGCGGTGAACATGAGCGCGTGCATGGCCCATCTGGCCGAGGCCCTGCCTGTCGCCGCCGTAGTCACCAACGGCGCGGGCAATTTCGCCGCCTGGCTGCACCGCTTCTATCGTCATCGCGCCCGTCACACCCAGGTGGCCCCGACCTCGGGCGCGATGGGATACGGCTATCCCGCCGCAGTCGCGGCCAAGAGCGTGCATCCCGACCGTGAGGTCGTCTGCATCGCCGGAGACGGCGACTTCCTGATGACCGGCCAGGAGATCGCCACCGCCGCCCAGCACGATCTCGGCGTCGTGGTGGTGGTCGTCGACAACGGGACTTACGGCACCATCCGTATGCATCAGGAGACCCACTATCCGGGCGCGCCCAGGGTCATCGCCACCGATCTGAAGAATCCCGATTTCGTCAAATACGCCGAAGCGTTCGGCGCCTTCGCCGTCCGTTGCGAGACGACCGAAGACTTCCCCGCCGCGTTGGACGCCGCCCGCACGGCGGCGCGGGAACAGCGACGCCCGGCCCTGATTCACCTGATCACCTCGGCCGAGGACATCGCCCCCGGTCGCACGATCAGCGGCCTTCGCGCGAAATAGTCGAAGACGCATCGCCGTCGACAGTCCCTTGGCCGACGCGGGAACGCACGGCGCGCTCGGGCTTCGTCGGCGGATCGCTGAAAAGCCAGCGCCGCGACGCCCGGATTTCGTGACTCCGGCTTAACTTGCCAGCGCCGTCCGGCTCGTGAAGGGTGCCGCCCCTGATCCTTGGGGGGAATTCGCCATGCGTCGTCTGCTGACCGCCGTTTCCGTTCTGGCCTTGCTGTCAGGCGCACCCGCCGCCATGGCCCAAACCGCGCCCGCCGCCGCCCAAGCTCAGTCGGAGGATGCGCGGCTGAACGCCTTCTTCGAGCGCGCCTTTCAGGAGCGGATCGCCCTGTCGCCCCAGGCCATGACCGGCCTGGGTCTCAAGACCGACTATGACAAGCTGGACGACGCCTCCGACGCCGCCGCCGCCCGCGCCCTGGCCATGCAGGAACGCCAACTGGCCGAGATGAAGGCCCAGTTCGATCCCGACGCCCTCAACGCCCAGAGCCGCCTGTCTTGGCGGCTGTTCGAATACGGCGTCGAACAGGCCCGCCTGTCGAACCAGTGGCGCGACTGGGGCTATCAGTTCGCGGCCAACGGCAATCCCACCACCGGCCTGCCGGTCTTCATGATCAACCAGCACCGGGTCGCCAGCGTCTCGGACGCCGAGGCCTATGTGTCGCGCCTGCGCGACGCCGAACGGGCCATGGGCCAGGTGGCCGAGACGCTGCGCCGCCGGGCCGCCGCCGGGATCGTCTCGCCCAACTTCGTCTTCGCTCCGTCCATCGCCTCGACCCGCAACGTCATCTCGGGCGCCCCTTTCGACGACGGAGCCGACAACCCGGTTTGGGCCGACTTCCAACGCAAGGTCGGCGCGCTGGAGACGGACCAGGCGACCAAGGACCGTCTGCTGACCGATGGCCGCGCCGCCCTGACCGGCGAATGGAGACGCGGCTATGAGGGCGTCCTGACCGCGCTGGCCGAGGTGCAGCAACAGGCGAACGCCATGCCCGACCGCGACGGCGGCGTCTGGCGCCTGCCCCAGGGCGAGGCCCTGTACAACGCCCGCCTTCAGCTCTCGAC
Organism: Caulobacterales bacterium; assembly: GCA_017302335.1. GTDB lineage: Bacteria > Pseudomonadota > Alphaproteobacteria > Caulobacterales > Caulobacteraceae > Brevundimonas. The sequence goes on from JAFLCT010000049.1 coordinate 6,181, forward strand.
CACCACCGACCTGACCGCCGACCAGATCCATCAGATCGGCCTGGACGAGGTCGAGCGCATCCACGGCGAGATGCGCGCCATCATGGCCCAGGTCGGCTTCACCGGCTCGTTGCAGGAGTTCTTCGCCCTGCTGAAGACCGATCCGCGCTTCCAGTATCCGAACACGCCCGAGGGCAAGGAGCAGTATCTGGCCGACTCGCGCGCCTTCATCGCCCAGGTGATGGCTGTGGCGCCGCAATGGTTCAGCGGCCTGCCGCGCGCGCCGCTGGAGGTCCGCGCCGTCGAGGCGTGGCGTGAGGCCACCGCTTCGATCGCCTTCTATAACGCCCCCACGCCGGACGGCTCGCGGCCGGGCATCTACTACGTCAACCTGTCCGACATGACCCAGGTGCTGAAGCCCCAGATCGAGGGCATCAGCTATCACGAGGGCGCGCCGGGACATCATTTCCAGATCGCCTACGCCCAGGAGATGCAGGGCCTGCCGTCCTTCCGCCGCTTCGGCGGCTATGGCGCCTATGCCGAGGGCTGGGGTCTGTACGCCGAGCGGTTGGGCAAGGAGATGGGCTTCTATCAGGACCCCTATTCCGACTTCGGCCGCCTCTCGACCGAGCTATGGCGCGCCGTGCGCCTGGTCACCGACACCGGGCTGCACGCCAAACACTGGAGCCGCGAACAGGCCATCGACTATTTCCGCCAGAACTCCATGCTCAGCGAGCGCGACATGGTGAAGGAGGTCGAGCGCTATCTGACCAACCCCGGTCAGGCCACCAGCTACAAGATCGGCGAGCTGAAGATCATGGAGCTGCGCGCCCGCGCCCGTCAGGCCCTGGGCGACCGCTTCGACATCCGCGACTTCCACGCCGTCGTCCTGGGCGCCGGGTCGGTGCCGCTGGACGTGCTGGAGGACCAGGTGGACGCCTGGATCGCGGCGGGCGGCGGGGCGACATCGTAACCCCCTCCCAAAAGACGGGAGACCGCTACACCGGCAGCGCGGCCCGTTTCACCACCGTGCGCATGGCCACGCTGGAGGAGACGCGGGTCACCCCTGGCAGCCGGGTCAGTTCGCGCGCGTGGATGCGTTCCAGATCGTCGACATCGCGCACCACCAACCGCAGCAGATAGTCGCTGGACCCCGTCATCAGATAGCATTCGACCACTTCCGGCACCGTCGCCACCGCCGTCTCGAAGGCGGTCAGCGTCCCCTCCGCCTGGGACGACAGGGTCACGGTCACGAAGACGCTGATCGGCAGGCCCACGGCCCGTTCATTGACCACGGCGGCGTAGCGGCTGATGACGTGTTCGTTCTCCAGCGCCCGCAGCCGACGCAGACAGGCGCTCTCGGACAGGTTCACCGCGCGGGCCAGATCGGCGTTGGTCATGCGCCCGTCGGTCTGAAGCGCGCGCAGCATCTTCCGATCGATATCATCCAAGGCTACGGCGGAAATCGTCTTCATTCGACGCCTCATTCGCAGAGTCTGCGACTTTACGCCGATCAGTCAGCAAAAAGAACAGGAACCTGCGGCCCGTCCGCCGCTAGATTGCGCCTCGAAACGCGACCGCTCGATAGAGGCGGCGCTTCGAACAGAGGAAACGTCCCATGCGCGTCGGCGTCCCCAAGGAAATCAAGAAGAACGAGCACCGCGTCGGCCTGACGCCGACCGCCGTGCGCGAATATGTGGCCCACGGCCATACGGTGTCGGTCCAGGCGGGCGCCGGTCTGGGCGCCGGTTTCACCGATCAGGACTTCAAGCGCGCGGGCGCCAAGATCGTGCCGACGGCGACCGAGATCTTCGCCGACAACGACATGATCGTGAAGGTGAAGGAGCCGCAGAAGGTCGAGTGGGAGATGCTGCGCGAGGACCAGATCCTGTTCACCTATCTGCACCTGGCCCCCGACCCCGAGCAGACCAAGGGACTGATCGCCTCCAAATGCGCCGCCGTGGCCTATGAGACGGTCACCGATGCGCGCGGCGGCCTGCCGCTGCTGGCGCCGATGTCGGAAGTCGCCGGCCGCATCGCCGTCTTCTCGGCCGCCGAGACCCTGTTGAAGCACAACGGCGGCATGGGCCTGCTGTTCTGCGGCGTGCCGGGCGTGGCCCCGGCGCGGGTGTTGGTTCTGGGCGGCGGCGTCGTCGGCTTGAACGCGGCGCGCATGGCCGCGGGCCTGGGCGCCGAGGTGGTGGTGATGGAACGTTCCATCCCGCGCATGGCCTATATCGACGAAGTCACCGGCGGCCGGGTCATCACCCGCTATTCCTCGATCGGCGCGATCGAGGAGGAACTGGTCAAGGCCGACGTCATCATCGGCGCCGTGCTGGTGCCGGGCGCCGAGGCGCCCAAGCTGATCAAGCGCGAACACCTGAAGCAGATGAAGCCCGGCTCGGTGCTGGTTGACGTGGCCATCGACCAGGGCGGTTGTTTCGAGACCTCCAAGGCGACCACCCACGAGGACCCGACCTATGTCGTGGACGGCGTGGTCCACTACTGCGTCGCCAATATGCCGGGCGCCGCCCCGCGCACCAGTTCCGAGGCCCTGAACAACGCCACCCTGCCGTTCGGCCTGGCCCTGGCCGATCATGGCCTGGAGGCGCTGAAGCGCGATCCGCATCTGGCGCGCGGCCTGAACGTGCTGAAGGGCGAGATCACCTATCCCGCCGTGGCCGAGGCCATGGGCCTGAGCTGGTCCGACCCGTTCGGCGTCTGGGCCAAGGGCTGAGACCACGGCATAGACGCCGCAGAAGGGCTGAACGCAGGCGCGTCGGCCCTTCTGTGGGCGGACCCACGACCGCTTAACGCGAAAAAAACGCGGGCCGTTCATCCTGCGGGAATGGACACGCCCTCGCCCAATCCCGCATCCGTCGGTCCCGCAGACCTCAAGCCGCTGACGGCCTTGCGGTTCCTGGCCGCTCTGTGGGTGGTGCTCTACACCTTCTGGCCCAATCTGAACGTCGGCTTCATCCCCAATCTGGCGGCCAAGGGCTATCTGGGGGTCGAGCTGTTCTTCGTCCTGTCGGGCTTCATCCTCAGCCACGTCTATCTCGAAGCCGTGGGAACCGGACGCTATCGCTATGGCGGCTTTCTGTGGGCCAGGCTCGCGCGGGTCTATCCGCTGCACCTGGCGACCCTGATCGGCGTCGGCGCTCTGGGCGTCGCAGCGGTCGCCGCGGGCATGAGCATCGACGCCCGCATCCTGAGCTGGGAGACCCTGCCGGCCAATCTGGCCATGGTCCACGCCTGGGGCGTGACGGACGTGGCGGGCTGGAACCATCCGTCTTGGTCGATCTCGGCCGAGTGGTTCGCCTATCTGACGTTTCCGCTGTTCGCCTTCGTCGCCTGGCGGCTGCGCGACCGGGTCGTGGGCGCGGCGGTCGGGGCGGGCGTGCTGTTGTGCGCCGCCTATTTGATCTTCGAGCGGCTGGCGGGCTTTCCCCTGACCCAGGCGACCTATCACTGGGGGGCGCTGAGGATCGCGCCCTGTTTCGCCTACGGCTGCGCCCTGTACCTGATCCATCGTCGCGGCGGCGTGCGTCACGGCGCCCTGGCGGCGATAGCGGCGGCCCTGGGCATGGCGATTTCGGCCTCGCTGCTGGCCTGGGACGGGATCACGGTGCTGTTGGGCGGCCTGGTCATTCTCGGACTGGGATCGACAGCCAATGCGCGGGCGGGCGTCATGGCGTCGAGACCCGCCGTCTATCTGGGTGAAGTCTCCTACGCCCTCTACATGGTCTGCGCGCCCTGGCAGTTGCTGGCGGTCAATCTGGCTGCCAAGGCGACCGGCGCGGCCGACAATCGCCTGCCGCCCTGGGCCTGGATCGCCGTGGTCGCGACCCTGCCCCTGGTCGCCATGATCGCTCACCACATGGTCGAGCGCCCGGCGCGGACCTGGCTGAAGGGTCTTGCCGAACGGCGCGCGGGCGCGACGAAATCGCGCACGAATTCGCCTGAAAGGGTTCTTCAACCCTCGGAAACTATCGTCTAAGGCTTGGCTCGGACGTAACAGTCGGAAACAAACCGATATGAAGAAACGGCTCTCGGCCGCGATGGTTGCGGCGACCCTGGGCTTCTTCGCCCTCGGCGCTCCCGCGGCTCAGGCCGACCAGCCCTATTGGCAGTGCGTGACCTTCGCGCGTATGTTCTCGGGCATCAACATCTTCGGCGACGCTTGGACCTGGTGGCGCCAGGCGGTGAACGGTTTCCGCACCGGCCATGCGCCCGAGACCGGCTCGGTCCTGGTGTTCCAACCGTATGGCGCCATGACCCGCGGCCACGTCGCCGTGGTCTCCGACATTCTGACCGAGCGGGTGATCCGCGTGACCCACGCCAACTGGGGCGGCAGCCGCGGCCGGGTCGAAGAGAACGTCACCGTCGTCGATGTCTCCGACGAAGGCGATTGGTCTCGCGTAAAGGTCTGGTACAACCCCATTCGTGACCTGGGCACGACCGTCTATCCGACCTACGGCTTCATCTACAAGGAAGCTGGAAACGCCGCCGTCGGCGCGTTCGAGAACGGCCGTCGCATGGCCCAGGCGGGCGCATCGGGCGTCCAATAGGGTCCCGGCCCCTTTCAGGGGGCTGCCTTGATCCGCATTTTCCATACGGGCGCCGCGACCTGCCGGATCGTCGAGGTCATCGACGACGGCTTTCAGCTTCCGCCCGACGTGGTCTGGCTGGACCTGATCGCGCCGACGCGCGACGAAGAGCTGGTGCTTGAGAACCGACTGGGCCTGTCCCTGCCCACGCGCGAGGAGATGGTCGAGCTGGAGGCGTCCAGCCGCCTATACCGCGAGAACGGCGCCACCTACGCCACCGCCGACCTGATCCACAACGGCGACGCCGAGATTCCGGCCATCGACCCGGTGACCTTCGTGCTGACCCCCGGTCCCCTGGTGACGATCCGCTATTTCAACCCGCGCCCCTTCGTCATGGTCGATGAGAAATTCGAGCGCGAACCAGGATTGTGCTCGGGACCCGCCGAAATCTTCCTGCAACTGATGGAGGCGTCGATCGACCGGACCTCGGACGTGCTGGCGACCAACGCCGGCCGGGTCGAGACCATCGCCACCCACGTCTTCACCGGCGCCCACGGCTCAAGCGCCAGCTATGAGAAACTGATCAGCAAGCTGGGCCGCGCCCACATCGCCAACACCCGCATCGAACAGAGTTTGTCGGGCCTGGCCCGCATCTTCGCCTTCGTCAGCCTGGACGACCGCATCGAACGCGCCGCCGACCCGCGCGAGCATTTGAAGAGCCTGAACCGCGACGCCGCCAGCCTGTTGGCCCACGCCCAGGCGGTGGCCCAGAGCATCAATTTTCAACTGTCGGCGGCCCTGGGCCTGATCAACATCCAGCAGTCCTCGATCATCAAGATCGTCTCGGTGGCCTCGGTCGCCTTCCTGCCGCCGACCCTGGTGGCTTCGATCTACGGCATGAATTTCCGATATATGCCCGAGCTGGCCCAAATCTGGGGCTATCCCTTCGCCCTGGTGCTGATGCTGCTGGCGGGGGTCGGGCCGTTGCTGTGGTTCCGAAAGAAGGGTTGGCTCTGACGGTCGGGCGGGCGATATGGGGCCATGAGCGAAACCGCCCCCTCTGACATGACCTACGCCGGTTATCTGGCGCTGGACGATCTGCTGGAAACCCAGCACCCGATCTCGGACGAGCATGATGAAATGCTGTTCGTGATCATCCACCAGACCAAGGAGCTGTGGCTGAAGCAGATCCTGCACGAGGTGGCGCTGGCCCAGGGCCTGGTGCGAAGCGGGAATCTGGTCCCCGCCTACAAGAGCCTGGCGCGGGTCAGCCGCATCCAGGCGGTGATGACCCAGAGCTGGGACATCCTGGCCACCATGACCCCGGCCGACTATCTGCGGTTTCGCGGCGTGCTGGGGTCTTCGTCGGGCTTTCAGAGCGATCAGTTCCGCCGTTTCGAGGCCGCTCTGGGCCTGAAGGACGACCGGTTCCTGCGTTATCACGAGGGGCGGCCCGAGGCCCATGCCGCGCTGAAGGCCGCCATCGAGGCGCCCAGCCTGTACGACGACGCCCTGTCGCAACTGGCCGTCGCCGGCCTGCCCGTTCCGACCGAGGTGTTGAACCGCGACGTCAGCCGCCCCTATGAGCCGTCCGAAGCCGTCGAGGCGGCCTGGCTGATCGTCTATCGCGACCCAGAGCGGTGGTGGCCGTTGTACCAACTGGCCGAGAAGCTGATGGACCTGGACGACGCCCTGTTGACCTGGCGGCACAAACACGTGGTGACCGTCGAGCGGATCATCGGCCGTCGGCGCGGCACCGGCGGCACCGAGGGCGTCGGCTATCTGACCGAGACGCTGAAACGCCGCTGCTTCCCCGAACTGTGGTCGCTACGGACGGCGCTTTAGATCAGCGCCCCTCCAGCTCGGCGACCAGGCCCGGCATATCGTAGATCTTGGTCAGCACCTCGGTGACGATCTGGGCCGAGACGGCCACGGTCCGGTTGGCCGAACCGTCGTACAGATAGGCCCCGCCCAAAGACGGCAGATTGCCGTCGAACACCGCCGCGATCACCTCGCCGTTCGCGTTCAGCAGGGGCGAGCCGGAGTTGCCGCCGACGATGTCGTTGGTGGTGGCGACGGTGAAGACGGTGTCGCGGTTCAGACGCTCGCCGCGCGCTTGCAGATCTTCCGACAGGACGAAGGGAACCGCGCCGGTGGCCCGCTCATACAGGCCCGCCACCGTCGTGCGCGACGGGACGTCGCGGCCGTTGTCGTTCCAGCCCGCCACGCGGCCGTAGGAGAAACGCAGGGTGCCGGTGGCGTCGGGCGCGTCAACCGCGCCATAGATGGCGAAGCGGGCGCGGGCCAGGGCCTCGCCGGCGCGGCCGGACGGGCCGGAAACCTCGGCGCGCCAATCCTGGGCCACCTCGCGCGCGGCGGCGTCATTGGCCAGGACGAAGCGGATCATCGGGTCCTGAGAGGCCTGGATCGCCGCCATGCCGCCCTCGAACAGGGCCGTGCGCACCGCCGGATCGGCCAGGGTCGATTCCTGGGCCAGGGCCTCGCCCAGGGCTTCGGGGCTTTCACGGCCCAGCATGGCCTTGACCGCCGGGACGTCCGTGCCCAGGGCCTCGCGCGTCTTGTTCAGCCAGAACTGAAGGTACAGGCTCTCCAGCGGCCGATCGATGTTGCGGGATTGCGCCAGGGTGCGGCCCAGAGCGGCCAGGGCCGCGTCGGAATAGCCGGGCAGACGTTCGCCCTCGGGCTTGGTCCGTTCGGCCGCGGCCCGCACCAGTTGGCGCGCATAGCCATACAGCGCCGAGCCGCCGCCCGCCCCGCTCTCCAGAAAATTATAGCGATCCAGCAGCCGCGTCTTGGCGGCTTGAGATCGGTCCATCTCGTCGAAGGCGGCGACGACCGAGGGGTCGCGCGCGATGGCGGCGGCGCGGAATTCGGCCTCGGCCGCCTCCAACCTGGCCCAGTTCGCGGTCTCGGCCAGGCTGCGGTGCATACCATACGACCGCTTCAGATTGTTCTCGGTCCCGCGCAGCACGTCGCGCGTCATGCGGGCGTTTTCGTCCGACAGGCCGCCGAAGAAGATCAACCGCCCGCGCAGTTCCGATAGCCGCTTGATCGTCGCCGGCAGGCCGAAGTCGCGATCGCTGCGCAGTTCGGCGATCGTTTGCAACCGCTGGGTCGAGCCGGGATTGCCCGAGACGAAGACCGGCTGGCCATCGCGAATCGGCGCCGGGTTCCAACGCAGATGGTTGGGCGTTTCAGCCGGGCGATCGCCGTCGTAGGCGCGCAGGAAGGCCGCATCCAGCGAGAAGCGCGGGAAGTTGAAATTGTCAGGGTCGCCGCCGAAAACCACCGCCTGATGCTCCGGCGCATAGACCAGACGCACGTCCGAGTAGCGGCGATAGCGGTACAGCTTGTACTGCCCGCCCGCATAGAAACGCACCACCTGACAACGATGCGCCGCGTCGTCGCCGCACCCCTCGCGTTCGATAGCCGTGGTCTCGGCGTTCAGAGCGCGGCTGAAGTCGCCGCCCGACTTGCCGGCGGTGGCCGCCATGACCCGTTCGGTCACATCGGTGATCGACAACAGGACCGAGGCGGTCGAGCCGGGGCAGCGCAACTCCTCCTCGCGCGACTTGGCCCGCACGCCGTCGGACAACAGATCCTGGCCCGGCCGAGCGTTGGCCTGGACGCAAGATCGGATGCAGTGCTGATTGGTCAGGATCAGCCCCTGGTCCGACACCAACGAAGCCGAACAGCCGCCCAGGCTGACCGAACCCAGCCGCACCTTGTCCAGCCAGGCCTGATCGATGGCTGTGCCCAGTGCGGCGTTGACCTGGGCCAGGGGCACGGCGTCGTACATCCACATACCCTCTTCGGCGCGGGCGGGAACGGCGGCGAGCGTCAGGGCGGCGGCGGTCAGGACGGCGAACTTCATCGACTATGGTCTCACTTCTTGAACGACGGTTCTGGATTGCCACGCCGGAGACGCCGCGTCCAATGCCGGGCGAGATTCGAGCGGTAACCAAATCTTCGCGCACCAATGCTCTGATGCCGCTGGTGACGCGGGCCTTGCCCCGACAGGACAACGCTCATGCCACGGCCATCACTCGATGATCCCGCCCAGAGATTGATCACCCTGGCCTGCAAGGTGCTGGACGCGCCGGTCGGCCTGTTGTCTCTCCATGGCGAGGACCGCACGATGTTCCGCGCCGTTCACGGCCTGGACGTCAAGACCATCCGCAGCGACATCAGCGTCACACGAATGCTGATCGAACACGGTCCCGACGGGCTGATCGTCATCCCGGATGGACGCCGGGACCCGAGGGTTCAGAACCATCCGCTGGTCACCGGACCGGCGGGGCTGCGGTTCTATGTCGGCGCCACGGTGTGCGACCGAACCGGGCGCGCCGTCGGCTCGATCGGGGTGATGGACCAAAAGCCCCGGGCGGGACTGGATGCGGCCCAGACCGCCCTGCTGCGCGACCTGGCCCGGATGGCGAGCGACCTGATCGACCGCCAGGCCGACGACCGCGCCGCCGCCAAGACCGCTCAGACCCTTGAGATGGCCGAATCCATGGCCGGCGTCGGTCACTGGCGGCTGGACTTCGTCACCGGCCAGGTCACCTGGTCCGACGAGGTGTTCCGCATTCACGGCCTGGAGCGCGGCGCCGTCGATCCGACCGACTACACCACCATCGGCCGCTACCACCCCGATGACCTCGCCGTCCTGAACCAACTCGTCGCCCACGCCAGGGCGACCGGCGAGGGCTATGACGCCCGGCTGCGAATCCATCGTGGCGACGCCGAGCGCGTCACCCGCGCCCGCGCCCGCTGCGAACGTGACGAGACCGGCGCTGTCGTCGCCCTGTTCGGCGTCTTTCAGGACATCACCGACAGCGTCCGCGCCCTGGAGCAGCAGGACGAGCTTGTCGGCACGCTGAAGATGGCCGAGCGCGTCGCCGGACTGGGGCACTGGCGTTTCGAGGTCGCGACCGGAAAGGTGAGCTGGTCCGACGAGGTCTATCGCATCCACGGCGTCGATCCGGCCGCCTTCGATCCCAGTTACGACGACGTCGTCGCCTTCTATCACCCCGACGACCGTCAGGCGGTTCGCGACTGGGTGACGGCGGCCCTGGAGACCGGCGTCTGTTCCGACTTTCGACTGCGGCTGATCCGGGCCGACGGCGAGCAGCGCACCGTGGTGTCGCAATGCGTTCCCGAGCGCGGCGTCGACGGCCATATCGCGGCCCTGTTCGGCGTGTTCCAGGATGTCACGGAAGCCGAGCGCGCCGTCGAGAAGGTGCGCCGCAGCGAGGCCCGATATCGTCTTCTGGCCGACAATGTCGGCGACGTCATCGCCCGCATCCAGCCAGGCGGGCGCAGCAACTACATCTCGCCCGCCATCCACGCTCTGTTGGGTCACACCGCCGATGAGATGGCGGGCATGAAGGCCCAGGATTTCGTCCACCCCGAAGACCGCCGCGCCGTTCTGGCGGCCATCGAACGCGGTCTGGCCGGCAAGGGCAGCCAGAGACTGCAACATCGCGCGGTGCACAGGGACGGTTCGACGGTCTGGGTCGAGAGCCATTTCCAGGCCGTTCCTGACGGCCGCGGCGGCGTGGGCGAACTGGTGGTGGTGATCCGCGACGTCAGTCAGCGCAAAGCCCTGGAAGAGGAACTGGTCGAGGCGCGCAACACCGCCGAAGCCGGCGCCCGGGCCAAGTCCGAATTCCTGGCCAATATGAGCCATGAGCTGCGCACGCCGCTGACGGCCGTGATCGGTTTCGCGGGCCTGCTGAAGAACAGCGAGACCCTGGGCGTGCAGGAACAGCGTTTCGCCGACCGCATCGGCGTGGCCAGCGAGGCCCTGCTGTCGGTCATCAACGACATTCTGGATGTCTCCAAACTGGACGCCGGAGGTGTCGAGCTGGAGACCCACGCCTTCTCGCCGCGCGAGCTGGCCGAGGGCGTGACCGGCATCATCGAGGCCCAATGTCACGACAAGGGGCTGGCGCTGGACTGCGTAGTCGCCGAGGACGCGCCCGAGGCCCTGATCGGCGACGCGGGGCGGCTGCGCCAGGTGCTGCTGAACTTCCTGTCCAATGCCATGAAATTCACCGAGCGCGGCTCGGTGCGGTTGGACCTCGGCGTCCAGGACGGACGCCTGCGCGCCGCCGTCAGCGACACCGGCGTCGGCATCGCGCCCGACAAGATCGAGCGTCTGTTCGAACGCTTCACCCAGGCCGACGCCTCCACCAGCCGGACCCATGGGGGCACGGGCCTGGGCCTGGCGATCTCCAAACGGCTGATCGAGATGATGGGCGGCGAGATCGGCGCCTTCAGCCGACCGGGTCGCGGCTCCACCTTCTGGTTCGAGGTCCCGTTGGCTATCGCCGACGGCATGGCCGCTGCGACCCAGGCTCTTGATGATGACGCCGAGGCGCAACCCCTGCGCATCCTGATGGCGGACGACACCGCCGCCAATCGCGAACTGGTCGCCCTGATGCTGAGCCAGGCGGGCGGCTTGACGGTCGATACCGTCGAGAACGGGCACGAGGCGCTCCTCGCCGTGCGAGCCGGACACTACGATCTGGTGTTGATGGACGTGCATATGCCGGTGATGGACGGCCTGGCCGCGACGCGCGCCATCCGCGCCGAGACCGGGCCGTGGGCCGCCACGCCGATCATCGCCCTGACCGCCAGCGTCGGCACGCCGCAGATCGAGGAAACGCGACGCGCGGGCATGGACGGCCATGTCGGCAAACCCATTCAGATCGCCGAACTCCTGTCGTGCATCCGACGCGTGACGTCGACGGTCGAGACGGAACAGAGACAGGAGGCCGCAGGATGAAACGCAGCATCTTGGTCGTCGATGACGACGCCCTCATTCGCGAACTGACCGACGTGGCCCTGAGCCAGGCGGGCTATCATGTCGTTACGGCCTCGTCCGGCCAGACGGCCTTGGGGGTTCTGAGCCAGGTTCGGATCGATCTGGTGCTGCTGGACATCCATATGCCGGGCATGGACGGTCTGGCGGTGCTCGACGCGGCGGGCCGCCGACACGGCGCGCGCATTCCCATCGTCATGATGACCGCCGACAGCGGCGAGGATAAGGTTCGCGAGGCTCGTCGGATGGGCTGCGCCGGCTATGTGGTCAAACCCTTCACGCCCCAGAGCCTGTGCGCCCGCGTTCAGGCCTGTCTGGACGCGCCGCGTCCCACGCACACCCGCTGGGTCGCCTGAGGTCGATCACGTCAAGGGAAGGCGGCGCGCCCTTCCAGATGAAGATCAGAACTACACCCACTCCCACCCCCTCCGCCTGAGTAGGTCTGAGCCTCTTTCGCTCCACCATTTCAATCCATTGCGTCTTGGTGAGACGCTCTTCGAAATCCCATGGATAATCCATGGACTTTTGCTCCCATCTCTTCGAATGGTGATTTCATCGACAGCGTCGCTCTTGGGTCTATACTCAGAAACATTGAAAACGAGAGGGTGTCGTCATGAGCAATTCAGATGGACGCGCGCTTGATGCGAACATGATGCGTTACTGGGTCGGCTATGGCGCGGCGGCCGGAGGGGTGATCGAGGAGCCGGGCCGGGTCGCGTACCTGACGCCCGTGCCGAACCCTCTTTTCAACGGCGCGATCGTGAGCTTCGTGCACGACGGCCTTGAGGATTTTGCGAGGGCCGTCGGCGCGGCGTTGGCGAAGGCCGGAGGGGGCGGTCTGTGGTGGCTGTCGCCGACGGCCGTCGCGGCGGGGGCGGCCGACCGTCTCATCGCCCTTGGGTTGCACGAAGCCGGAACCGTTCCCGCCATGACGGTTGATCTCGGATCGCTCCCACCGGCCGACAACCGAACCGACCTGACGATCCGGCCGGCCGAGAGCGCGGCGGATCGGGCGCTGTGGGGAGACCTGGCGGCGCGCGGAACGGGTTTTGAAGACCCCGCCGTGCGGGCGCTCGCCGCGCTCGAACCGCGCATCCCGGCGGAGCGGCTTGAGGGGCAGGTCCGCCTGTTGGCGGAATACGACGGCAAGGCGGTGGCGACCGGAGCCTTGGTCATGTCGGGCGACCTGGCGGGCGCCTACGCCATTTCCACCCTGCCGGACTTTCGTAGACGCGGCATTGGCCGCGCCATTACGCAGTACGCCCTGCAACTGGGCGTCGCTGGCGGGGCGCGAACGGGCGTCCTGCAATCAACGCCCATGGGACGCCCGATCTACGAGAGTTTGGGCTTTCGCGAGATCTTCTCGTATCGGCTGCTTCAACAAGGCTAACGCATGGCGCGGCCCTGGCCATCGCGGCTCGGAGTCGTTTCACGGCTGCGTCGGGAACGGCGACCTATTCGCGCCCTGGTGCTCGCACCGGGCCGAAACCCAGCGTCGTCGCAACACGTCGGCTTGACTGCATCGACCGCAGCCATTCCGCCAAAGGTTCATTTCATTGAGAAGAAATGGCGC